>PEVQ01000131.1:0-6609 GCA_002780205.1 Elusimicrobia bacterium CG06_land_8_20_14_3_00_38_11 | reverse complement strand
TCCAAAGAAAGAACGGAACTTATTTTTCCCAAACAATTCCGGAATGAATCTTTTTACTTACTTATGAAGCAGACAAGGGACGACATCTATAAACTAAGCGGCGGCAGCCCGATTGGCCGTCTTAAAGATTCATCCTCGTCACTATCGCCTATCTTGCAAAGTACGGGTGTACAAGAAAACGAAAATTTATTTTTTACTGGTGATAAAAAAATGCTGGCAAACTTTATACGGCCGTATCTTCTGCGTTCTAACCATACTGACGAACAGATGACCATAGCCTCGCTGGGAGGAATGCATCCCAAATCCTTTGATTTCAATCCGAGAATTTTTCAGTACGGCGGCGTCTACATATACGGGATGGGTGCGTGGCTCGGATTATCGCACGTCTTAGGTTTTGCAAAAATCAGCAGTGACATAAGTTTTTATTTCCGGCAGCCCGAAGAGATGGAAAAGATTTTTGCTGCGGGTCGGATGCTCAATTCCGTTTTTCTGATTATACTCGGATTAACCATATTCCTAATCGCAAAAAAAATCTATTCCGTGAATACTGCGCTATGGTCAGTTCTGTTTTTTTCGGTCAGTCCCGCCTTTGTTTTTCAGTCGCGCATAATGAAACCGTACATTATGGCAACCTCTTTTTCTATGCTGTGTTTATATTATTCTGTGATGATAATAAAATCACAGCCCGAAGCGAAAAACTATATTTTATCGGGAATATTCACAGGTTTAACTGCCGGAACAATGCCTGTTTATGGAATTATAATAATCGCCCCGCTAATTGCACATTTCACAATATCAAAAAAATTTAATAAAAATCTGCTATATGTTTTTTTAACAACTGCTTTGGTTTTTGTTATAACAAATCCATATTGGATTATAAAGTTTAACGATGCTTATGGGGAAATAAAATCAACCGGCAAATTGTATGCAACCGGCGGTCTCACGGCATTCCTGAATTTTTTCTTATATCAATTGCCTCATATATCGTCAGTCGGCTTGTTGATGGTCTGTCTATTGGGATTACTATTTGCTATGTTGAATATAAAAAAATCGGAAATACTTTTGCTGTCGGTAGGGGTTATCCCGTTATTGATTTTCGGATGGCTGCTTAAAAATCAAAGTTTATCCATGCATAATACAAGATTCTTACTGCCGTGGTTATCTATAATGCTAATTTTAGCATCAAGAGTTATTGATGTCTTTTCAAGGAAAAAGTATGTCGGTATTTTAGTTATAATTCTTGTATTATTCATAGTGGTAAAAACTGCGTTAAATTCGCTTGCCTGCGTCCAAAATTTTGTCATAGATAGTTCTGCAAATTCAACACGACTGACTGCGGGGAGATGGATTCGCGATAATATTCCTGCCAATTCAATAATAGGAACAAACTATATGCCGGAACCTGCGCATCTGCCGCCTTTTGATTTTAGTAGATACAAAATTGAAATTATACGGAATTATGATATAAAAAAATGGCCGGAATATTTTATATGCGTTAATGAAGTTCCGAAAGAAATACTTAATGGCAAAAATTATACGCTGACCCAAAGTTTTAAACCAGTTGATAAAATGTTAGGTATCAAATTCAACATAGGATATAACCATATAAACTCATTAGTAACCATATATAAAAAAATATGAACGTACTTTTAGTAAAACCTTACAGTAAAAGTGATCATATACAGCCCTCATTAGGACTAGCTTATTTAGCTTCGTCAATCCGGCATAAACACAATGTATTTCTTCTTGATATGTTAAGATTAGATATAAGAGATTCTTCCTTCAGAGAATATTTAAAACAAAAAAAATATGATGTTATTGGATTTCAACTTTACACTGTAGAATTGGAAATTGTCAGGAAACTTCTTCTTATTGTAAGAGATATCTCACCGACAATAATAACAATCGTTGGCGGGCCACATGCAACTGTTTGCCCCGAAGAAACTTTGAAATTCTTTGGCGACAATATTGACTTTATCAGTATCGGAGAAGCAGAAAGAAATTTTCCATTATTTTTAGATAAAATCGAAAATAAAGACAGAAACTTTTCTGATGTACCAGGACTGGGTTGGCAGGAAAATAATAAAATAAATATTAACCCAACCGTATCTTTTGAAAATGATTTAGACAAAATTGGTTTCCCTGCATGGGATTTAATACGACCACAGGAATATCCACCTGCACAACACGGTGCATTTTTCAAAAATTTTCCTATTGCACCAATAATAACTAGCCGTGGCTGCCCTATACAGTGCTCTTTTTGTTCAGCTCCAATCATTAGCGGTAAAAGAATACGAAAACGGAGTCCTGACAATGTGCTTGAAGAAATAAAACTTCTTTATCACAATTATGGGATTAGAGAGATTCACATAGTTGACGATAATTTTACACTGGATAAACAACATGCAATAAGTGTTTTGCAAAAAATATATGATTCTAACTTGGGGATAAGCATTTCTTTTCCCAACGGGCTAAAAGTAGAATCGCTTGATGAAGAACTGCTCATACTTATGAAAAAATGTGGCGTGTACCTTATTTCTCTGGGAATTGAATCGGGTTCAAACCGTATTCTTAAATTGATGAACAAAAAACTAACAGTGGAAAAAATAAAAGAAAAAGTTGAACTAATAAACAAAATCGGTATTGACATGGCAGGTTTTTTTATTCTTGGCTTCCCAAGTGAAACAAAAGAAGAAATAGAACAGACAATAAAATTTTCGATGCAACTTCCTTTAATCAGGGCTAATTATTTTAATTTTCTGCCATTACCTGGAACGAAAATATATCATGAACTATTACAAAATGGTGAATTATCCCACACCGACTGGAGCAATTTTTTTTTCATGACTGCTCCTTATGCTCCTCAGGGTATTACTAATAAACATCTCAGAAGTCTTCAACGAAAAGCTTTCATAAAATTCTATTCCAGACCACGTATCTTTTTAAAGAATATATGTCAAATAAAATCTTATAGCCACTTTAAGTATCTCTTAAAAAGATTTTATAGATGGATTTTGTCTTAATTTATTATGTGCGGAATATTTGGAATTATAAATTTTGAAAAAAGAAATCTTGTGGAAAAAAATGAAATAAAAATTCCGCTGGATTTAATGTCGCACCGCGGACCTGATGACGAGGGGATTTTTTTAGACGATTACGCCGGACTCGGAATACGAAGGTTAAAAATAATAGACATCGCGGGAGGGCACCAGCCGATATCAAATGAAACGGATGATATCATAATCGTCTATAACGGTGAGATTTATAATTACATTGAATTGCGGGAAGATTTAATAAAAAAAGGACATCGTTTCAAAACCAAAACCGATACGGAAGTCATTCTGCACCTTTACGAAGATTTAGGCGTTAACTGTCTTGAAAAATTGAACGGAATGTTTGCATTCGCGATTTGGGATAAAAGAAAAAAAGAACTTTTTGCAGCAAGAGATCGTCTCGGTATAAAACCGCTTTTTTACTCAGTTACCGACGGAAGTTTATATTTTTCATCTGAAATAAAATCAATTTTATCCTGCAAAAATATCTCAAAAGAAATGGACATTCTGGCAATGGTAAATTATTTTTCTTTTTATTACATTTCAGCACCGTGGACGATTTACAAAAACATAAAACGACTTCAGCCAGGACATTATCTGTTCTTAAAGAACGGAAATATAGAAATAAATCGCTACTGGAAATTTTCTTTCAAGGAAGAAAAAATTGACGAAATTGAATGTATCGGTGAAATAAAAAGAACGCTTCTTAATTCTGTTAAACGACATCTTCAAAGCGAAGTTCCTCTCGGCGTGTTTTTGTCAAGCGGACTTGATTCAACATCAATCGTAGCAATGATGGGCAAACTTGGACAAGCCACGAAAACCTATACCGTCGGTTATGAAAATGGAAAAACATATAACGAAATTGACGAAGCAAAAATCGTCGCTAAAAAATATAATACAATTCATTCCGATTGCATATTGAAACCCAAACAGGTTGAAGAGATTTTACCTGAAGTAATAAAACATCTTGCGGAGCCGCACGGCGACTGGACACAAGTTGCTTTATATTATCTTTCACAACAATCAAAAAAAGATATTACAGTTGTGCTTTCTGGGGCAGGCGGTGATGAACTTTTTGCCGGTTATCCAACATTAACAGCAGCAAAAATTGCAAATTTTTACAATAAACTGCCAAAAGCCGTAAAAAATTTTGTCAAACACACCGTTAATAAACTTCCGACTTGTTATGACAGATTGAGTTTTGATTTTAAGTCAAAGTCGTTTATTAAAGGTTCCGATATGATGCCGGAAATGGCACACTTGAAATATAAAGAAATTTTTTCTGATGACGAAAGACAAAAACTTTTGTATAATATAGCCGGGCAGGATCCTTTTGATGTCTACAAACAACACCTTGAAAATGTTGAAGGTGAAAAACTATTAAACCGACTTTTATATCTTGACTTAAATGTTTTTCTGCCGGATTGTGTCCTACAGGTAACGGATATGACTACGATGATGAATTCACAGGAATGCCGCGTTCCGTTTTTGGATTTGGAAATGCTCAACTTATCTGAAAAAATTCCGGTTAACTTAAAACTGCGGGGCTTGACTACAAAATATATTTTAAGAAAAGCATTGAAAGAATTTTTACCTGTTCAAATTGCAAAATTGCCGAAAAAAGGACTTGCTATGCCGACTCCTTTTTGGCTTCAAAATGAATTGAAAAATTTTACGGATGAGATTATATCCGATGCAGAAAGCAGGAACAGGGGAATGTTTAATTTTAACTATATTAAACAAATTCAAAAAGAGCACACAGAAGGAAAGAAGGATAACACAAGAAAAATTACCTGTTTAATTTCATTTTTTTTGTGGCAAAAATTTTATCAATAGGAACTCTTATGAAAAACATTGCAGTTATTGGCTGCGGTTACTGGGGAAAAAATTTGGTGAGAAATTTTCACAAACTTGGTGTATTAAAGACGATATGCGATATTGATGAAAAATTGTTGGCCAAACTTAAGAAAAATTATCCCGATGTTCACTGCGAAAAAACTTTTGATAACATATTAACCGATAAAAGTATTTCGGGAGTCGTAATTTCAACGCCTGCATTTTCACATTATGAACTTGTAAAAAAATCACTTGAAAGCGGAAAACATATTTTTGTTGAAAAACCGTTCACAACATCATTAAAAGAAGCGGAGGAACTGACAGAACTTGCCCAAAAGAAAAAACTTATTCTGATGGTCGGCTTCACATTTCTTTACAATTCGGCAGTAAGAAAAGTAAAAGAGATTATTGACTCAGGCGAACTAGGTGAGATTTATTATATCTATTCGCAACGATTAAACCTCGGCATCGTAAGACGAGATGTAAATGTTTGGTGGAATCTTGCGCCTCACGATGTTTCTATAATAAATTACTGGCTAAATCAAAAAGCAAAATCTGTCAACGGGCTTGGGGTTTCATTTATCCAAAAGGGGATTGATGATTTCGTATCCGCAAATATAAAATTTGAAAACGGGACAGCCGCGGTGATTAATGTATCATGGCTTGACCCCCATAAAATAAGACAGATGACCGTGGTCGGAAGTAAAAAAATGGTTATATACGACGATGTTTCATCGGATATGAAGGTTCAGATTTATGACAAGGGCATAGATAAATTTGACGATTTTCAGACATTCGGGCAGTTTCAATTAATCCACAGAGCAGGCGATATTTTCATACCAAAAATTGATTTCAAAGAACCATTGGAAATTGAAGCGTTGCATTTTGTAGAATGTATCAAAGAAGGTAAAGAACCGCTGACATCGGCGAGAAAATCACTGCCTGTCATAAAAATTTTGGAAGCAGTTCAGAATTCCATGAAACAGGGCAAAACAATAAATCTATGAAAAAAAATTATTCCGTCCATAAATCAAGTTATATTGAAAAAAATGTAGAAATAGGTAAGGGTACATCTGTATGGTATTTTTGTCACATCAGCGAAGGAGCAAAAATCGGGAAAAATTGCAACATAGGACAAAATGTTTTTATTGATAAAAATGTAAAAATCGGAAACGATGTGAAAATCCAGAATAATGTCTCGGTATATTACGGGGTTGAAATTGAAGACGGAGTTTTTCTGGGGCCATCCTGCGTTTTTACGAATGTGAAAAATCCGAGGTCTTTATATCCGAGAAAAAAAAGCGAATATCTTAAAACAAAAGTTAAACAGGGTGCTACAATCGGCGCCAATGCAACAATTGTCTGCGGAAACAGTATCGGAAAATATGCTTTTATAGGAGCAGGAGCGGCCGTCACAAAAAATGTGCCCGACTATGCAGTCGTCGTCGGTAACCCTGCGAAACAAATCGGATGGATTTGCGAGTGCAGTGAAAAAATAATTTTCAACAAAAATCTGGGTAAATGTGTTAAATGTGGGACGCTCTACAAGGAGAAAAATCAATGTATAGAGAAAATAAAATAGCACTGGTAATTCCTGCACGGAATGAAGAAAAACTGATAATTCCTACTCTGCAAGGAGTTCCGGAATTTGTCGACAGAATTTATGTTATTGACGATAAATCTACGGATAAAACAGTTGAACTCGTAAAAAATTATC
>PEVQ01000048.1:7817-8373 GCA_002780205.1 Elusimicrobia bacterium CG06_land_8_20_14_3_00_38_11 | reverse complement strand
GGCATTTGGTCATATTCCATAAACTATCAATATAGAATTTTGTTTCGCTTTATAAAATCTGATGAAGTTTTATATTATGATATTGGGACACATGAGGTCTACCAATGAACATAATCGTTTTAATCAAGCAGGTGCCGGCGACGACGGACGTGAAAATCGACGAAAAAACCGGCACTCTCAAAAGAGAAGGCGTAGAAGCACAGGTAAATCCGTTTGACCTTTATGCAGTTGAGGAAGCGGTCCGGCTGAAAGAAAAATACACCGGAAAGGTGAGCGTTTTGACAATGGGACCTCCGCAGGCGGATAAGGCACTTCGTGAATGCCTGGCGATGGGCTGCGACGAAGCGGTGCTTGTTTCCGACAGGGAATTTGCCGGAAGCGATACTTGGGCAACCGCTTACACACTGGCGCAATCAATAAAAAAAATCGGTAATTACGATATGATTTTATGCGGGAAGCAGGCGATTGACGGTGACACTGCCCAGGTGGGACCCGGTGTCGCTGAAATGCTTGATATTCCTCATATTGCGTATATCAAAAAAATAGAAAAAATAGA
>PEVQ01000048.1:7557-7794 GCA_002780205.1 Elusimicrobia bacterium CG06_land_8_20_14_3_00_38_11 | reverse complement strand
GAATGATGGAAGACGGCTACGATTTGATTGAGTCGCCGACGCCGTGTCTGATAACCGTCGTAAAAGAAATAAACAACCCGCGGCTACCGTCTTTACGCGGAATGATGTTTTCAAAAAAAGCGGAAATTAAACATTTCAACGCGAAAACAATTGAAGCGGATAAAATAAAAATAGGGATTGCCGGCTCACCGACCAATGTGATGAAGGTCTTTTGTCCGCCGGCAAGAACCGGTGGAG
>PEVQ01000048.1:0-7539 GCA_002780205.1 Elusimicrobia bacterium CG06_land_8_20_14_3_00_38_11 | reverse complement strand
CGTCGGAACAAGCGTCAAAATTAGTTTCAAAATTAAAAGAACTGAAAACAATATGAGCAAAATCTATATAATACCAGAAAAATGTTTTGGATGCGGATTGTGCGTGAAATCCTGCCCTTTCGCTGCAATCACTTTGATTGCCAGACCGGATAAAAAATTAAAACTTGCGGTTATTGACCAACTGAAATGTAATTTCTGCGGTGCCTGCCTTGATGCCTGTAAAAAATATCAGGCAATTGTAATTGAAAAAGACGACTTCCGACTTCCGACTTCCGACTTACGGTCTTATAAAAATGTCTGGGTATATGCGGAACAGCGTCACGGTGAAATTTCGCCGGTCGTGTTTGAACTTTTAGGCAAGGGAAGGGAACTCGCCGACAAACTCAAAGTTAAACTCTGCGCCGTTTTGATGGGAAACAAAATTGAAAGCAGGGCAAAGGACTTGACAGATTATGGGGCGGATACTGTTTATCTTTACGACGACGAAATGTTAAACGAGTTTCAGGACGACCCGTATTGCGAACTTTTATCGCAACTTATCCGCGAGGAAAAACCGGAAATAATTTTGATGGGCGCGACAAATATAGGACGGAGTTTTGCATCGCGAGTGGCGGCGAAAATCCACACAGGCTTAACCGCGGACTGCACCGGTTTGGATATTGAAACGGGAACGAGAAATTTGATGCAAACAAGGCCTGCTTTCGGCGGGAATATACTGGCTACGATTTTGACAAAAAATCACAGACCGCAGATGGCAACTGTTCGTCATAAAGTTTTCAAAAAGGCAGAAAAATGTAGCCCCCGAATTTATTCGGGGGTGAGCGAAGCGAATAGCGAACTAATCAAAAAAACATTTGACAGAACAAAAATAAAAAACAGAACAAAATATTTGAAATTTATTGCAGATGTCTCGCAAAAAGTGAACCTCGCCGAAGCAGATATTATCGTGTCAGGCGGAAGAGGTCTCGGAAAACCTGAGGGATTTCAGTTGATTGAAGAATTTGCAAAAGCAATCGGCGGGGCAGTGGGCGCTTCAAGGGCAACCGTTGACCCCGGCTGGATTCCTTATTCCCACCAAGTTGGACAGACAGGAAGAACGGTCGCACCGAAACTTTACATCGCCTGCGGAATTTCAGGACAAATCCAGCACCTCGTCGGAATGCAATCGTCGAACATCATCGTCGCCATAAACAAGGACCCGGAATGCCCGATGATGAAAATCGCCACCTACGCAATAGAAGGCGACCTGTATCAGATAATCCCGGAAATAATAAAGGAACTTAAAAAATGAACGATACATTAGTCAATAACGACCAATTAAATTATGATGCTTTATTAGTAAAATATCCCTGGTTAATTCAAAAAGATCAAAAAACAATTCTTAGTCCGGATGTTGACGGTGTTTTGTGTGGCTTATTTATGTCTCACTATTTCAATTGGGAAATAGCAGGATTTTATGACGGTAAAAATTTGGCAATAACGCAGGACACCAAAATTGATGATTGCATTTTTCTTGATATGGACATTTACAGAAAAAATATAAAAAGTTGTGGACACCATATGGTTTTATACAACAAAAAAAATATACCTACAAATTGGGATAACTATTTAAATTGTATTAACCCGAATATGATTCGTGGTTTTGATGCTTACAATAATTTTCAAGAAAAATACCCGTTTGCAACTATTCATTTTTTACTCTGTGTAATGAGTTCTTATAAAGACATCAAAATTACTTTACCAAAATCAGCGGTTTCACCTTTACTATATGTTGACGGAACATTCAAGAATTTACTAAATTATCCGGAAAATTGTATAAGTTGGCTCAAATTTTTTAATGCGAAGGAC
Source organism: Elusimicrobia bacterium CG06_land_8_20_14_3_00_38_11 (assembly GCA_002780205.1). Taxonomy (GTDB): domain Bacteria; phylum Elusimicrobiota; class UBA8919; order UBA8919; family UBA8919; genus UBA8919. Next base: position 5,691 of record PEVQ01000048.1, on the reverse strand, counting down.
TCAAATAGTCCGATGTATCCGATATATATTCTTTTTGCCAACAGAAAAATAGCAGATATGATTCATGATTTAGAAACAATTTTTGGAAAATTTAAAGAAATTATGGACGGTAAGAAACGGGGCGGGGATAAAATACGAATTGCCGATATTATTGACAAATCTTTTTCTGATGAGTCCCTTTTAAGAATAAAAAAACTCATTAACTTGTTAGCGGATTTTACGGGATGGCAATTTAATGAAAAGAATTGGAATTGGTCAGGATTAAATGTGCTTAAATTTAATAAAGAAATAGAGGAAAATCTGAATAACGGAAATTATATGGGAGTGCTTAATAAAAATCCGCTTTCAATGGCTATTACTGCAGGGAAAAGGATGGAATATACATTAGAAAATCCAGATAAATTTTAACTCTTATTTCAGTGATAACAACAAACCCGCCTCTTTTTCTATCCGCTTGTTTGCAAGATTACAATAATCCTTTGAAATTTCAAAACCTATAAATTTTCTATTCAGTTTTATTGCCGCGATTGCTGCTGTTCCGCTTCCCATAAACGGGTCTAAAACAATTCCGTTTTCAGGACAAAAACATTGAATTACATCGTAAGGCAGTTTATCGGGAAAAGTTGCCGGATGCTGATGTTTGAGACGGTCACCGTCACCGCAGGTAAGATATTCCCAGACGGTTCCCCTGCATTTCATCGGATTTATTGTGATTGGTCTTGATTCCAATGTCTTACCATTTGTGCAACGGGTTGCTCCGCCTGTCATTGTGACACCAGCCCATTTTGACGGTATTTTTAATGGCTCTTTATTAAAATATTGCGGCCTTTCACCTTTCAAAAATATCGGTATGTATTCATGGTCAACTCTGAATCTTTTTGAATACCACGCCCCGTCAGTGCCGTGTTTCCTATAAAGACAACATTCAAAAAGACGAAAACCAGCGTTATCGCACCAATCAATAATTGTTCTAAAAGAGGTTAATGTTTTTGCATATTTTATTGTCTGGTCTTGAATAACCATAACTGCAATTCCGCCATCTTTTAAAACCCGAAAAAGTTCCTTTCCCACTTCCGACAAATTTATTGAAAAACCATTGTATTTTCTAATGCCGTCATATGGCGGGGATGTAACAACCAAATCAACAGAATTATCCGGAAGATGTTTCATTCCTTTTATACAGTCAATATTTTGAATTGTGTTAAGCCAATTTTTCAACATTTCCTACCACTTCCTTTCTACTCATCGTGCATTTGCCTTCAAAAACGGCGCCTTCGTGAATTGAAAGCGTCTGTGATTTTATATCGCCGAAGACCTGCGCGGTTGATAAAAGTTCAAGATTGTTTGATGCAACTACATTTCCGGAAACCTCGCCGCCGATAATAACCGACTCGCCGTTCAGGTCACCTGCTATTTTTCCGGTTTTTCCGACGATAACTCCTGCTGCCTTCAGAATATGACCATCAACCGCACCGTCTATGCGAATGGTTCCTTCCGACGACACATCACCTTTTACATTAGTACCCGCTGCTATAATCGTCTCAATTTTTCCGATAGTTTCTTTTTTTCCAAACATTTTGCCTCCAGAAAATCAGTTTTTAGAGTTATAGAGTTCGTAGAGTTATAGAGTTAAAACCCTGAAACTCTAAAACCCGATAACCCGGAATTACTTCAAAATTGCCTCTGTCAAATATCTTTTCGGATTTTGTGCGCGACCATTTTTCCAAATTTCATAGTGCAGATGGGGGCCGGTCGCACAACCTGTAGAACCGATAAGTCCGATGGTCTGACCCCTTTTAACTTTCTGTCCCTGCTTTACAAGAATTTTTGAGCAATGACCGTACCTCGTCATAAATCCGCAGTTGTGTTCTATAACGATAAGTTTTCCGTAACCCGGCTGCCAGGCGGCAAGAATCACCTCACCGTCGGCGGGCGCTCTTATCGGGTCGCCTCTTTCAGCCGCAATGTCAATTGCGAGATGTATCTCTTTATATTTCTTTATCGGGTGGATTCTCGGACCAAAACCGCACGTAATTCTTCCATATACCGGCCAGACACACGGTGTTGCATTCCACCTGACTTTTTCATTTTTGATAAAATTGCTTGACTCGGTAAAACTTTTTTTAAGTTCCTGCGTTTCCGATGTGAGGGCAAATACATGCTGTTTGAACTCCTGCGGCGTAATTGAAAGTTTTTTTTCGGTTAGATATTTTGTGATTCTTTCAAGTTCGCCGACGGTGGGACCGCCCGACTGAATAACCGCCTTTTTGCTTTTAAGCCCGATAATCTTTCTCGTTTCCCTGTCCATCTCTCTTAAATTATCAGCCATCTGTCTCACCTGAAGCATCTCTTTTGCAAAATATTCCGATTCTTTTGCGAGCATCCTGTTTTCCGTTTTCAGCGCCCAATAATCAATCTGTTTATGAATGATAAGTCCCGCCCAGGCAAAAACTCCGACGAAAATAAAAAACAGCGAAGTAATAAACTCTTTTGAAACATCAAGCGTAATTGGTCTGGATGTTGAATGCGGCACAATCATCACCGTAAACATTCTGTTCTTTGTTTTTTTCATTTTCATAAAATCCTCCGTTAAAATCAATTAAAAATGCAAAATTGACCCCGCTTCAGCGGGGTCATTCCCGCGAAAGCGGAAATCTATAGATTCCGTGTCAAGCACGGAATGACACTCCGTGTCATTTTTAATTGCCTCCAACATAAGTATAAAGAATTTTTCCCGTTTTGTCAAGAATTATATTGATTTTTAAGACAAAAAATAATATACTGATATTATTGACGCTTCGCTAAAACCCAACAATATCTGATGACACTGATTAAGTTTCGTCGGTGTTATCTGTGTAATCGCCGTTCAAAATCTGCGTAATCTGCGTTCTAAAAAGTTATGGAAATTCCGAAAATTTACGAACCTAAAGAAATTGAGGCAAAATGGCTGAAAATTTGGGAAGAGAATAAACTTTTCCATTCCGAGCCGGACACATCAAAAAAATCATTTTCTATCGTAATTCCTCCGCCGAATGTCACCGGCTCGCTTCACATAGGTCACGCCTTAAATAATCTTTTGCAAGATATAATTATTCGTTTCAAAAGAATGAACGGATTTAACGCCTGCTGGATTCCCGGAACAGACCACGGCGGAATCGCCACACAAAATGTAATGGAAAAGGAACTCAAAAAACAGCATAAAAAACGGGATGATTTTACCCGCGAAGAATTTGTCAAAATGATGGAGGTCTGGGCGGAAAAAACCGGCGAAACAATCATATCGCAACTTCACAAACTGGGATGCTCATGCGACTGGGACAGGTTATGTTTTACGATGGACGAAAAACGAAAAAAAGCGGTGAATTGTGCGTTCATAAAACTTTACGAAAAGGGGCTGATTTATAGAGATACACGGTTCGTTGATTGGTGCCCAAGATGCGAAACCGCACTCAATGAAAGCGAATACGAGCAGGAGGATGAAAAAGGAAAACTCTGGTATGTTAAGTATCCGATAATGCAGCCCGAAGTCCGAAGTCCGAAGTCCGAAGTAAAAACTTCTAACTTCCAACTTCCAACTTCCGACTATATTGTAGTGGCTACCACCCGCCCGGAAACAATGCTCGGAGATACTGCGGTAGCAGTAAATCCAAATGATGAAAGATATAAAAAATTAGTCGGAAAAAATGCGGTGCTGCCGCTTGTCAACCGGATAATTCCTATAATTGCAGACGAAGCGGTTGATATGAAATTCGGAACTGGTGCTGTAAAAATAACTCCGGCGCACGACCTCAACGACGATGCTATGGCAAAAAGACACAACCTTGTTTATATTGATGTTATTGATAAAAAAGCAAAAATTACATCAAATATAATTCTTGACTTAAAAAAACAGGTTATAAAAAATAATGAGGTCTCCGACTTAATCGGCAAAGACAGAGATGAAGCCAGAAAAATTTTGATAGAACGGCTCAAAGAAAAACAGTTTTTAGAAAGAGAAGAAGATTACATTGGACCCAAAAAAAGATGTTACAGATGCGATACGATTGTTGAGTCATTTAATTCCAAACAGTGGTTTTTGAAAATGTCGGATATGGCAAAACGGGCTATTGATGCTGCTAACGAAGGAAAAACAAAATTTTTCCCGGATAAATGGCTGAAACCGTATCTTCTGTGGCTTGAGAATTTAAAGGACTGGTGCATTTCCCGACAGATATGGTGGGGGCACCGGATTCCGCTTTGGTATTGTAAAAATTGCGTTGACGCTTCGCTAAAAATTGAAGATGTCACATCCGATACAAAAGGTGTCTATGCATCCCCAACAAAACCGAACAAATGTTCGGGCTGCGGAAAATCAGATTTCATACAGGACCCCGATGTTCTTGACACATGGTTTTCGTCGGCATTATGGCCATTGTCCGTTTTCGGTTGGCCTGAAGAGGTTAGAAGTGAGAAGTTAGAAGTAAGAAGTAAAAACACGAAACCTCCAACTTCCCTGCCCGACGACTGGCAGGCGGGCAACTTCCAACTTCCGACTGATTTAGATTACTATTATCCTACAAATGTTTTGGTTACCGGACACGAAATACTTTATTTGTGGGTTGCAAGAATGATTATGCTGGGACTGGAATTCAAAAATGAAGTGCCTTACAGCGATGTTTATATTCACGGAATAGTCCGCGACAAAAAAGGCAAGAAGATGTCAAAATCATTAGGCAATGTAATTGACCCTCTAACAATTATGGAAAAGTACGGAACGGACGCATTGCGATTTGCACTTGCATATCAGGGAATTCCCGGAAGGGATATGCAAATTTCCGATGAGAATTTTGTAATGGCAAGAAATTTTGCCAATAAATTGTGGAATGTTTCAAGATTTGTTCTGATGAACCTGAAAACGCAGATTACGCAGATAACAAACGCAAATTACGCAGATTTAGAATCAACAGACAAATGGATTTTGTCGGAATTAAGTCAGACGATAAAAAATGTTACCGAAGCGATTGAAAATTACAACCCGTCGGAAGCATCCCGTCTTTTGTACGAATTTATCTGGTCAAAATACTGCGATTGGTATGTGGAATTCTCAAAAACCCGACTTTACGGAAATGATGAAAAAACAAAAAATGCGGTGCGGAAAATTCACCTTGAAGTTCTTGAAAACATATTAAAACTTCTCCATCCGATAATGCCGTTTATCACGGAGGAAATTTTTCAGAACATTACAGAACAGAAAAAAAATATTATGGTTTCCGACTACCCGAAATTTGATGAAACAAAAATCAATGAAACCGCGGAAAAAGAAATCCAAAAAGTAATAGAAATAATTACTGCCGTAAGAAATATCCGTTCCGTTATGAATATAAAACTATCGGACACTGTGGATATCGTAGTAAAAATATCTTCTAAAGATACGGAAAAAATCATTCAAGAAAATAAACATTACATAAACTCGCTGGCAAAAATCGGCAAAATTGATTTTACAAAAAATCCTCAAAAGCAAAATCATTCCGCTTCGGCAATTGTGGGTGATGTCGAAATTTTTGTTCTTTTAGAAGGCAAAATTGATTTTGAATTAGAAAAAAAACGGCTTGAGACGCAACTCGTAAAAATAAATCATGAACTGCAAATTTATGAAACAAAACTATCAAATAAAAATTTCATGGAAAAAGCTGACCCCGGGGAAGTGTTCCG
>PEVQ01000234.1 GCA_002780205.1 Elusimicrobia bacterium CG06_land_8_20_14_3_00_38_11 | reverse complement strand
AGTCATTTTTCATTTTTAATTTATAATTTTTAATTGATTTTATTGGGTGCGTAGCTCAGTTGGTTAGAGTACCACGTTGACATCGTGGGGGTCACAGGTTCAAATCCTGCCGCACCCATATAAAGGCAGAATGTAGTCGCAGGATTTATCCTGCGAGGGATTAAAGTAGTGAGTATAAAAAAAATAAAAGACATTAGTTTAGAAACGCTGCGGCATTCAACCAGTCATATAATGGCACAGGCGGTCGTTGAACTTTTCCCCGATACAAAACTCGCAATCGGTCCCGCAATAGAAGAAGGTTTTTATTATGATTTTGACACGCCCCAACCATTCAAACCCGAAGACCTTGAAAAAATAGAAAACAGAATGAGAGAAATCGTCGCGGGCAATCACAAGTTCGTAAGGACGGAGATGTCCAAAAAAGATGCGGTTGAATTTTTCAAAAAGAAAAACGAGCCGTATAAAATTGAACTGCTCAACGATATACCCGACGAAAAGGTCTCGCTTTATCAGCAAGATACATTTATTGATTTATGCCGCGGACCGCATCTTGAAAACACGAAAGGAATAAGGCACTTCAAACTTCTATCAATTGCCGGCGCTTACTGGCGCGGGTCTGAAAAAAACAAAATGCTCCAGCGAATTTACGGCACTGTTTTCCCGACGAAAGAAGAACTTGAACAGTATCTCAAAAGGCAAGAAGAGGCAAAAAAAAGAGACCATCGTATTCTGGGCAAATTGCTGGATTTGTTTTCCGTGCATGAGGAAATCGGAGCGGGCTTGATTCACTGGCATCCGAAAGGCGCAATTGTCCGCGAAATACTTGAGGATTTCTGGAAAAAAGAACATATAAAAAATGGCTATCAAATTGTCTATACCCCGCACATAGCGTCGGAGGAAATTTACAAAATCAGCGGACATCTGGAAAAATATTCAGATATGATTTATTCGCCGATGGATATTGACGGCAAGCCATTCCGCGTCAAGCCGATGAATTGCCCGGGCCACATTCTTATTTTCAAAACAAAATTACATTCTTACAGGGAACTGCCGGTGCGTTTTGCAGAGATGGGAGCGGTATATCGTCATGAATTGTCCGGTGTTTTACACGGACTTATGAGAGTTCGCGGATTCACTATTGACGATGCCCATATTTTCTGCACGAAAGAGCAGGTTGAAAATGAAATTATTTCCGTTTTTGATTTTACAATAAAATTCTTGAAAAAATTCGGATTTTCCGAGTTTGAGATTTTTCTTGCGACCCGTCCTGAAACATACATCGGCGAAATTGAAAAATGGGATTTGGCAACGGCGTCTCTTAAAAAAGCGCTTGAAAAAACCGGCTACAAATACGAAATTGACGCGGGCGGCGGCGCATTTTACGGTCCTAAAATTGACTTAAAAGTAAAAGATGTTCTCGGAAGAAGTTGGCAGTGCTCAACTATTCAGTTTGATTTTAATCTCCCTGAAAGGTTTGATATAACTTACAGAAATGAAGACGGCAAAGACGAAAAAGTGATTATGATTCACCGAGCGATTTTCGGCTCTCTGGAAAGATTTTTCGGCGTTTTGATTGAACATTACGGCGGGGCATTCCCCTTTTGGTTGGCTCCGGTTCAGATAAAAATTTTACCGATAACGGATGCGCAAATTGAATATGCAAGGTTAGTAAAAAATGAACTCGGTGATTTGCGGGTTGAAATTGATTCAAGAAATGAAAAATTAAACTACAAAATACGGGAGGCGCAGATGGAAAAAATCCCGTATATGATTATATTGGGTGAGAAAGAAAAAAATACAAAGACAATTGCTGTAAGAAAATACGGTAGAACAAAAACTGAAGTATTTTCTGTATCTGAATTTCTTAAAAAGTTGTTTGACAAGTAGTTTTTTTATTGTATAATGAGACCGTTGAAAAACCTTACCGCAGAGAGACACAGAGGACGCAGAGAAAACATTTAGAAAGTTTTTTCTCGTCGGGCTTTTCTCTGTGAACTCTCTGGTTTTCTCTGCGACTCTGCGGTTAAATGACTTTTTCA
>PEVQ01000244.1 GCA_002780205.1 Elusimicrobia bacterium CG06_land_8_20_14_3_00_38_11 | reverse complement strand
CCTTTTCATGTAAAGTATTTTATGCTCCCCTTAGTAAAAGAGTTTGAGATGACGGAGAATATTTCGAAGAGATGCTGAAACGAGTTCAGCATGACACTGCGTGTCAGATTGCTTCGTTTCACTCGCAATGATAGATTAAAAATCCTCAACGGAAGTCGCATAGCAATGCGACCGCTACAAGCAAGTTGATTTACATCAACCGCTACAAGTGAGGATTTTTTTATTGCTATTTTTTTTAAAATTTTGTAAAATAAAATTATATGACAAAGAAAAATATAATTGTTAATGTTCCAGAAGCAAGGATTGAAAAAAGAATTTTTGTAATCAGAGGTAAAAAAGTAATGCTTGACCGTGATTTAGCAGAACTTTATAGTGTAGAAACACGCCAATTAAAAAGACAGGTCAGAAGGAACATTGAACGGTTTCCAGATGATTTTATGTTTGAATTAACGAGAGCCGAGTTGGAAAATTGGGTGTGCCAATTTGGCACACCCAAAGATAAAATGGGATTAAGATTAAGACCTATGGTTTTTACAGAACATGGAATTTTAATGCTTTCATCAGTATTAAATAGTAAAAAAGCAATTCAAGTCAATATCCAGATTATGCGGATATTTACAAAAATCAGAGGAATGGCATTAACATATGAGGATTTGAGACAGAAAATAGAAAGTATGGAACGGAGATATGATATGAAATTCAGGATTATTTTTGACGCAATAAAAGATGAATTACCATCACCTGGCGAGGCATAATTTATGGATGATTTAGAAGAAAGGATTGTTTCAAGAAGTGCCATTGAGGAAGAAGAAAAGATTGACTACACTTTACGCCCGCAATCTTTGGACGAATTTGTCGGGCAGGAAAAACTTAAAGAAAATCTGAAAATTTTTATTTCCGCCGCAAAAAAAAGGAAAGAGCCACTTGACCACTGCCTTTTTTATTCGCCTCCGGGACTCGGCAAAACAACCCTTGCAAATATTATCGCACACGAAATGGGTGTAAATATAAAATCCACATCGGGTCCGGTTATGGAAAAGGTCGGCGACCTTGCCGCAATTCTTACCAATCTTTCATATGGCGATGTTTTTTTTATAGATGAAATTCACCGTCTCAACAGAGTTGTTGAGGAGTCGCTTTATCCGGTTATGGAGGATTTCAAACTTGACATTATAATAGGGCAGGGCCCCTCGGCAAAAACAATCAAACTGGATATTCCGAAGTTCACTCTTATAGGTGCGACCACCCGCGCAGGACTTTTAACCTCTCCGTTAAGAGAGAGATTCGGAATTTCGGCACACATTGATTTTTACTCGGTTGATAACCTCAAGGATATTTTAGTCCGTTCCGCAAAAATTCTTGGCATTAAATCGGATAAAAACGGTATTGAACTTATCTCAAAAAGGAGCCGCGGAACGCCGAGAATTGCCAACCGGCTTTTAAGACGTCTGCGTGATTTCGCAGATATGAAAACTGATGGCGTGATAACAGGTGAACTTGCCGAACTGGCTTTGAAGTCGCTCGGAATTGATTCGGAGGGATTGGACGACATAGACAGAAAAATTCTACTTACGATTATTGAAAAATTTTCGGGAGGCCCCGTCGGTGTGGAAACAATCGCGGTTGCAATTTCCGAAGAGACGGATACCGTAACCGATGTATATGAGCCGTATCTTATTCAGGCAGGTTTTCTGGCGAGAACGAACCGCGGAAGAATTGTCACGGAACTTGCATATAAACATTTGGGGATTCCCCGCCGGAATAGTCCGCAGCAAGAACTCCTTTAAAAAATGATTACAGCGATTTAGAAAGAACGATTACAACGATTACCGACAATGATTTATCGCCGTAATCAGAATTAATGATAAAATACGAAATCATTCAGGTGCAAAATATATTAAACCTACTTCCTGATAAATCCGACGGGTTTTCAGCCGTCTATACCCTGAATCCTTACAAGGGTTGCGAACACGCCTGCCAGTATTGTTATGTTTTGTCAGAAAAATATGTTCCTTATAAGAAAAAAGAGGAATTTTTTTATAAAATACAGTCAAAAACAAACGCAGCATTTCTATTGAATGAATTGCTGAAAAAAATTCCGCAGGATGCTTTAATAATGCTCGGTTCCGCTTGCGACCCATATCAGCCGGCGGAACGAAAATATAAAAATACGAGAAACATACTTGAAGTGATTTACCGTTATAAAAATCCGGTTCATATTATGACGAAATCGGATTTGATTTTGCAAGATATTGACATACTTTCTAAAATATCCGCCGCTTCATTTCTGGCGATAAGTTTCAGCGTTATTTCAACAGATGAAGAGTCGTCACTCTTTGAGCCCCGAGCACCAAAACCGTCAAAAAGATTTAAGGCGATGGAAATTCTTTCATCAAAAGGCATTCGTTGCGGTGTGGCGATTTCTCCGTTATGTCCGTACATCGTTAAAGAAAAAACCGTAAAAGATATAATTTTAAGAGCAAATTTATCAGGCGCCAAATATGTTTTTTCCGACGATTTGCGGTTAAGGGATGTCAATAAGGAAAGATTTTTTGCATTCATAAAAAAGTTTTATCCGAAACTTTCCGCCAGATATGAAATAATATATTCAAAAAGGGTTTCTCCGCCTGCAATTTTTTCAGAAAAAATAAATGAGATGATTGAAAAAATGTCGGCGGATTTGGGAATGGACACGACGCTTACCGGCAAGACACTGCCCAAGATTAAAAAAATACAATCGGAATTATTTGAGGAAAAATGAAAACGGTCTTACTTCATACCTGTTGCGGGCCCTGCGGATTTTCAGCGACAAAATTCTTAAATGGCGAGTTTAACATCAAATATTACTGGTATAATCCCAACATACAACCGCCGGAAGAATATGAAAAGCGGATGAATGTTGCGCAAAAATTATTTTCCTTAATCACTGATGATTATGATAATAAATTATGGATACAAAAAGTGGGTGAAGCGAATAAAATAAATTTGCGAAATGAGGGCTTTCAAGCCCTCGTCAATGGAGCAAATTTACACAATAATGTAGCCCACCCTTTAGGGTGGGTAAGCGAAGCGAATGACAAAAGATGCGTAGAATGTTATCGGATACGTCTTATGAAAACCGCACAAAAATCAAAAGAGTTGAATGCCGATTTTTTCTCTACTACGCTTTTAATAAGTCCCTATCAGCAGCATAGTATATTGAAAAAAATGGGTGAAGATATTGCCCGTCAATTCGGCGCCAATTTTTACTATTACGATGGTCGTCCGGATTTTTACAAAAATCTCAACGAATTCAGAAAATCAGGTCTTTATACCCAAAAATACTGCGGATGTTTGTTTAGCAAAAATAAAAAATAAACCGCAGAGGCACAGAGAAAGAGGCAGAGAAATAGTTTATACGAAAGAGAATTAGTTTATACAACAGAGAATTGATGAATTAGAAAAAAATCTAATTCTCTAATTCTCTAATTCCGTGTCGTTAATCTGTGTAATCTGCGTTCTAAATAATGAAAAATAAAAAAATAAATTTATTCTTGATATTCTTAATCAGTTTAATTGCGGTTATAGTTTACTTTTTATTCCAGAAAAAACAAAAAATTGTACCGATTGAATTAATCACCGAAAAACTTATTTCGTCGGATGTATCCGTTATAATAAGATTTGACGATTTGGATACCGTTTGGTCCGACTTCAAAAAAACAAATTTTTATGCGCATTTTAAGGATTTTTCCGAATGGTTTTTGAGAGAAATGCCGTCTGAAACCCTCGGATTTACAAATGACATCAGAGATATTCAGAAAAACATCGGTTTTGAGATTAACGAAAAAAACATACTTAACTTCATCGGCAAAAAGGTATTGATTGCAATGTGGTTGGAAAATTCCGACGATAAAAAATTTTTGCTGATTTTCCACCTGAACAATTTGCATGGAATAGACAAAATAAGAACAGGAGTGGATGAATATAAGGGTATAAAGATAGACATATTGGGCGAAAACAGGTATTGGTGTGTTATGGATAATAAATTTATTGCGTCAAATGACCTCGGCACTATAAGAAAAGTTATAGATTTTTCAGCCGATTCTTCCAATAATTCTATCGTTAACGATGTTGAGTTTAAGAAAAATATAATGGAAATTAGTTCACCTGATTATATTTACATTAAGCCCCAAAAGATAACCCCTTTAATATGGGGGGGGGAGTTTGATTTAATAAAAAATGAAGTGAAATCCTTAATCTTTTCCGTGAAATTTGAAAAAGGAATCAGATTGGAATCATACCTATTTCAGTCGCAGCCGTCGGTGTTGTCCCATTTGAATTATAGTTTTGATTTGCCTGAAATTTTCGCTAAAATAACCGGGAAAAATTATTTCAAATTTATTAAACCTGTAATGGTAGGGTTCACTCCGAAAAAATACGGCAGTAAAACGGTAATTTATTTGCCGATAACGGATTTATCATCTTCCGAATGGGCCGAAGTTTTTTCCGAATTTCAGAAAATACTGACGAAAAAAATTATTTTTGAGAGAGAGAAGATAACCCGCAAAAATCTAATATTAATCAGGGAAGCGTTGAGTATTTGTAACAGTAAGACAGCAAAATACCCGTTTCGGCTCGGTTCGCTTATTGACGAGTACATTAGCGAAATTCCGCAGGAACTTTTGACAAAATCCAATAAGGTGTCATCAATACAAGACGCATCCAGCGGGTGGTTTTACTCGCATGGAAAGGTTCAACTGAATGTTTCCGGGACAGATTCCGCCGGCAATTTTTATACAAATTGGTAAAAAGATGGGACCACAGATGGACGCAGATAAACGCAGATAAGCACAGATAAAGTCGGATAAAGATTTATCTGCGTAATCGCTGTTTAAAATCTGTGTAATCTGCGTTCTAAAAAATGACTTATCTTGGAAAAGTTTTAATAGTTGTCGGGGTTATTTTAATTCTTATTGGTCTAATTTTTATTTTCGGAATAAAAATCCCGTATTTCGGAAAACTCCCCGGAGATATTTTTATCAAAAAAGAAAACTTTACTTTTTATTTTCCGCTCACAACTTCAATAATTATCAGTATTGTGTTTTCAATAATTCTATGGTTCATCACAAAAAAATAAATCAATATGTTTTGCCTTTTCTACTTTCTACTTTCTACTTACTACTTACTATTTTTAGCGGGTGCGCTGTGCCGAAGCGGAAGCCACCGTCAGTGACTTACCATCCCGTTACCGGAGAGAAAAAACCCGCAAAACCGATAAAAGAAATCATAATAAAAATCGGAATTATTGAAAGTACCGACGGTGTATCAATCGGCGGGGAAGATGATTTTGAAATTGTTGATATGAAAACCAACGAAAAAATAAAAATGTCCGGCGATAATATTTACCTTGTAAAAACAGCAAAAGGAAAAATAATTTTCGGTAAAAAACAATTTACATCAGATATCAAAATAGTTTCCAGAAGAACAGACCAAAAAATTACCGTTGACGGCAAAAGATATAAAGGAAATATAATATTAAAAATCAACAACAGAAAAAAACTTACCGTTATAAATGAACTAGGAATTGAAGAATATATCTGCGGAATAATGACAAAAGAGGTATCGCCGAACTGGCCGTTGGAATCACTAAAAGCACAAGCAGTTGTTGCAAGAACTTATGCGATTAAAAATCTCGGCAGGCATAAATCTAACGGTTTTGATTTATGTTCGCAACCGCATTGTCAGGTTTACGGCGGGTTTGAATCCGAGGATGAAAGAAGCAATAAGGCGGTCTACGATACTGCCGGAGAGGTTCTTAAATACAACGGCGAAATAATAAATGCGCTTTACCACTCAAGTTGCGGCGGGCGAACCGAAGATGTCAGAAATGTGTGGAATGATTCAAAGACAGAGAATCCGGAATATCTCACGGGAGTTAAATGCGGTTTTTGCGAGAAAGATAAATGGTACAACTGGTCGGCTTCAATTTCATTAAAAACGGTCGGGAACAGTTTGCGTTCCGCGGGTTATAAAACAGGCGATGTTAAAAAAATAAAAACGGTGGGACGCACTTCGTCGGACAGAGTAAAAGAAATTTTGGTTGAACACTCAAAAGGAGCGTTATGGCTTCGTTCAAATAGATTCAGAATGGCGATGAATCCCAATGTTATTCGCAGCACGAATTTTAAGGTTAAGATAAAAAACGGTGTGGCATACTTCAGAGGGCACGGCTGGGGTCACGGAGTCGGAATGTGCCAGTGGGGAGCAAAAGGCATGGCGGAAGACGGCTGGAATTATAAAAAGATTCTGAAACATTATTATAAAAATTCCGAAATAAAAAATTTGGAGGAATGAATTTATGAATACCGAGTTAAAAAGAAGCGTTTATTATTCCACAGTTTTAGGATTTTTCGGCGGTTTGTTTGGAGTGTTAGTCGGCTTCATTTTGACGATTATTGCAATACCTCGTTTTGAAAATTTGATGGTGCCAAAAGATTCTGTTGTCGCTATAAAATTTTTTTCCAAATTAAAAGGACTTGCCGAAACAAATATGGGCATTGCAACGGGGATAATTTTTGGAATTATATTTTATCTTGCATTTTTCTGGTTCTTAAAAAATTTGTCAAACACCGGAGAAACAACACCTTACAGAACAGCAACCCGTAAGAAAAAAATTGTTTTGTTTATTTCAAGTATTTTTCTGGCTGTTATGTTATGGGCGATTCAAAAACTTCAGCATATTCCCAATTTTCTTTTTATAAAAGATGAAATAAACTGGATACTGTTGATAATCGGGGTAGCCGCGCCGGGGATACTATGGATTTTTGCCGGCGCCAAATGGTTAAATAAAAACGAATCTGAATCTATTTCGCTTAGTTATAAATGGTGTTTTTTACTGGGGGTTGCAGGTGCTTTAATCGGTTACGGGATTTTTAGCTTATCCGGAAATATGGGCGTTCCATTTTTCTTTTTTGCAAAAGATGTCCTTTTTTATCCCGACGAATTTTTTTTATCTATAAAGGCAATAATATTTTTAATTGTTAGCGTTGGTTTTTTAGAGTTTTTTACAGCAGGAATAATAGCGTCCGTTTTGTATGCATTTGCTCCTATAGAAATATCTTTCAAAGTAAGATTATCAAGAATTTTACCGGGTTTATATCTTTTTATTTTTGTCATTATTGTATGGCAGGGTTTTAAGTTGTATCTGAATAAGTTTGATTATGACAAAAAATCTTTTGTAGGAGCGGTGGGTATATCTGAAAATCAAAAGAAATCAAAAACAGTCCTTCTTCTGACAAAATATAAAAATGGGAAAACAATATCTAAATTAAAAAATGTAACAATGGAAGTCACTCCGCTTTTTAGTAGTCAAACAGATTATTTATACTCTCCAAATATACCTGTTGTTGAAAAAAATTTAGAAAAAATAGAAGAGTATATAAAAAATCATAAAAGGTCTTTTTATCTGAGGACTGCGCATTATATATTAGTAACCGGATATTTAATGAGATGGGATTCGGAAAAAGGTTTTGCTGCCCGTCACAGAGATGCCAGAGATTCCGGGAGTTTAATATCAACAATATTAGAATTGTCAAGTTTAAGCCGCCTGCCCGTAATTGAAGAATATAAAAAATATCTTGATGACTGGGCAGATGAAGAAAAATACTATCACGGGCCAAGAATATTGTTAAGGTTGTCCCAAGCATATAGACATTTCGGAAATTCCTCAAGAATGGAATATTTTAAGAAAAAAGTTTTGGAACATCCTGTTGCAGACGATAAGGATAAAGAAGAGGCAAAGAACCTGCAATTCCCGACAGACGGAATACTTACAGACGGAGTAATAAAGGGAAGAATTTTAATGTGCGGCAATCTGCCGCAACCCGAAAAGGTCGGGCTTTTCTGGGCTGATTTAGAACATCCAAGAGAACCATCATTAGATGGTTTTTCTGTTGGTATATCTCTGGTTTCCGGTCAAAGTATAGATAAAGACGGGAAATTCATATTTACTGATATTGGAGAAGGAACTTATCAACTGGCTTTTATGTTTGTCAGTGAAGAACTTCCTGCAGATGCAAAAATAAAAGCGGTGAATAATCCCGGTTTTATATCGTTGAGTAAGAAAACACCGGTAAAAAACCTTGGGGTTATTACAATTTCTAAATAAAATATGAATGAACAAAATCTTTCGGATTTTGATTACGATTTGCCGAAAGAGTTCATTGCGAAATTCCCGTGTGAAAAACGGGACGAGTCAAAACTGCTTGTTCTTCACAGAGATACTGGAAAAATAGAGCATAAAATTTTCAGGAATGTTGTTGATTATTTTTTAGAAGGCGATGTTTTGGTCATCAACAAAACAAAAGTCATACCTGCCCGGCTTTTCGGCAAAAAAGAAACCGGCGGGAAAATAGAAATTTTAATACTCGGTTATGGCGACAGTAAAGATGTTCCGGCGCTCGTCAAGCCGCTAAAAAATCTCAAAATCGGCACTCGCATTTTTCTGCATAATGATTTTTGCGAAGTTATCGGAATTGAAAATGAAAT
>PEVQ01000228.1 GCA_002780205.1 Elusimicrobia bacterium CG06_land_8_20_14_3_00_38_11 | reverse complement strand
ACGCTCTTTCAAAACCTGATTTATTCTCGCACATCTCAATTCGCTCATATATTTATACGAGTTCAACCATTAAACATAAATCGTGAATTACTTTTATGTTATTATGCTCACAAAACTTTATAGCATTTTCGCTTTCCGCACCGGGTTGCATCCAGACATATTTTATTCCCTTTTTTTTACATTCTTCAACAATTTTTTCCGTCACGGAAGGCGGCGTTACAATATCAACCGCATCAACAGGATACAGGATATCGGAAATTGACGGATAACATTTTACCCCTTCCACATCCGATAAAGACGGATTAACCGGAAAAACATTGTAACCTTTTTCTTTAAGTTGTAAAAAAATTTTGTAAGCGACTTTTTCTTTCAAACGGAAAGAACCCGCAACGGCAATATTTTTTTGCGCTAAAAATTCTTTAATTATATCGTCCATCAATAATTCTCCGCCAGCACCTCAAAATAACTTTGAGGATGCTTGCATGCAGGACATTCCTTCGGCGGCTCTTTGCCCTCAAAAATATATCCGCAGTTCCGACAATGCCATTTTACAATTTTTTCTTTTTTGAAAAAACTGCCGTCATCCAACTGTTTTGCAAGTTTTCTGTATCGCTCTTCGTGGAATTTTTCAACTTTTGCTATCTGCTTGAAGGATTCCGCAACATCCCCGAAACCTTCCTCACGGGCAATTTTTCCAAAATTTGAATAAAGAGTCGTCCACTCCATATTTTCACCGGCAGCCGCATAAAGCAGATTTTCTAATGTTCTCTTTATAATTCCCGCCGGATAACTTGCCGTGATTTCCAAATCTCCGCCTTCAAGATATTTGAAAAAAACCTTTGCATGCTCTTTTTCGTTTTCCGCCGTCTCAAGAAAAATTGCCGCTATCTGTTCATATCCCTCTTTTTTTGCCGCTGATGCGAAATATGTATATCTGTTTCTCGCCTGCGACTCGCCCGCAAATGCCTTCAAAAGATTTTTCTCCGTCTCACTTCCTTTCAATTTCATCTTTCCCTCCATTCGCTTCGCTCGGTAATGTCAAAATCTAACCACTGAAGCACTGAAACACTGAAAAAATTCAGTTCTTCTGATATTAAATGTATCTTTCCGTGATTCCGTGTTTCGGTGGTTATATTATTCTCTGTCTCTGTGGTTTTCATTTTATTTTTGACAATACCCTTCGCTCATCCCGACCTGAAGGTCGGGACTACATTTATTGTGTGAATTTGTCCCTAAAGGGACTCCCTTCGGTCGCCCCATTGACGACAGGTTGAAACCTGCCATTACGCAAATTCATTTTATTTTTTCAACATTTCCTGAATCTCTTTCCATTTTTCTTCGCCCAGACATTCCCTCGCCGATTTGCACCACTCAATACAGGAAGGAACTTTTTCTTTGTGAACGAATTTTCCGCACTTCGGACATTTCACGCGGAGTTCGTCTGAAAAAATCTCCACTTCCTGCCCGCAATTTTTGCAGATATAAATACCGACCTTTAGATTTCTTGATGACTGTCCCGGACATCTATCAAACATTTTTTTTTATTTTGCTATCTCTATAAAACTTGTATGTAAGCGGTTCATCGGAAGTTATAACATCACCGTCAACGACATCCGCCACAAAAAGTGCATGGGTCCCGCAATCAACCGTCAACTCATTCACAATACGGCATTCCATCCAACTTAAAATATCGTCCAGAACCGGCACACCGGCAGCAGTTTTGTGATATTTCAGATTCTCAAATTTATTTATTTCGCGGCCGGATTTAAGTCCGAAAATAGGGACCAAATCAATCTGGCTTTGCTTCAGAATATTTATCACAAATAAACCGCTTTCTTTAATCAACTCATATGTGTAATTATTTTTATTTATTCCGACGGCAACACGCATCGGAGTAGATGTTATCTGGAAAACGGTGTTTCCTATCTGCCCGTTGATGCGACCGTCATTGCCTACCGAGGTTATCACATAGAGCCCATAAGAAATTTTATTTACCGACTCAATAATTTTTTTCTTATCCTGCGTCATATTAAATATTCATCCAACTCCAGATTTTGCTTTCATCTTCCTGAAACCAGTCGCCTGTTTTTGTCAAATAATAATAAACATTTCTCAAGGAATCCAGATGTTCTT
>PEVQ01000218.1:8660-10288 GCA_002780205.1 Elusimicrobia bacterium CG06_land_8_20_14_3_00_38_11 | reverse complement strand
GCTACGGGCCCAAAAAAATAACTGGTTTGTGAATTATACAAAATTAAAAAAAAATGTCAACTATTTTATTTTTTCCAAGAATTTTTCGGATAACTTTTTTTCGGCAATAAGTTTTTCCAGTTTTTGTTTCGCTCCCTCTGATCTCACTTCAAGTTTTGCCGTCCAATAGATATCAACCCAGATGTTTGCAGCATCTTCATACCTGCCGTATTTGGTATATATATTGCCGAGAATAAGTTTAACCTCAAACGGACAATCCGGATATTTTACCGCCTCTTCAAGTTTTTTTATCACATCAGTGGATTTGCCCTCTTTTGAATAAACAATAGCAGCAGCGTATAAATGAAACGGATAGAATTGCGGGTTGTGTTCTATTCCTTCATTTAACAATTCCAGCGCTTCATCGTAACGGGTGAGATTCCAAGCAAGCGACGCACTGCCAAAAGCATATACATATTTGAAATACGGGTCAATTCTCACGCACCTTCGGCACATAGCCAAAAGATATCTGTATCTTCCATACTCGCCTTTTCTTTTTTCGTCATGTTCGTATTTCCGGTATTTTTCTTCCGTGACTTTATCTTCCCAACCGCCGCCGCCGTAATACTGTAATGTCTGAACCCACATAATGTCGGCAATGATTCTTCTCATCCCGAATAGAAATCCCGCAAAATCAATCGGCTTTGTTTTTTCGGTAACAATATCGGTCGGAGCAGGATACGGATAATTGGAATTCTTGTTTGCCCACCAGCCGGTCAATGCTAAAATTAACAGTAAAAAAGCAATCAAAATATTCCTCATAAGATAAGCCACAGAATGTCACAGAATTTCACTGAAGTTATTTCTGTGTCTCTTCTGTGTGTTTCTGTGGCGCTTCTATAAAATTCCTGATTTTACTAAAACATTATGAATATCATTATTAATTTCGGGATTATCCGCATCAAAATTGTCAGAGATATTTTTATTATAACGAATATACCCGATCATATCAAGACCGTCAATTTTTCTAATATTTTCATTCTGATATTTATTTACAACAAGATATTTTTTTTTGATTTTTATCGGCAAATGTTCCGCTGTTTTTTTTATATTTTCCGCCGCAAGAAAACTTATATTGGTCGGTTCGGCAACTATAAACAGCATATCAATTTCATTATTGGTCCGACGGGAAAGATGCTCCATACCCGCTTCGTTATCAATAACAACAAACGGATAGTAACTTGCGATTTTTTTTAAAAAATCCCTCAAAAGATTGTTGACGGCGCAATAACAACCGGGACCTTCGGGACGGCCCATAACAAGCAAATCAAACCCTTTTGCCGTCTCAAAAATACACTCTTGCATTTTCATATTAAGCCATTCAACTTTTGAAATCCCCGCCGGATTTTTTTTGAATTCATCTTCCCTTAAATCGGAAACGACCGTCTCTGCGGTACAATCAACACCCAGATAATATCCGAGATTACTGTTGGGGTCGGCATCAACCGCAAGAACAGGTAATTTTTTGATAGCAACCAATTGTTTTATAATCAAAGATGAAATCGTGGATTTTCCTACGCCGCCTTTACCGGAGACCGCTATAATCATATTTTCCCTCAAGAAAACTTCGTAACAGAATCAAAGACATT
>PEVQ01000218.1:7795-8608 GCA_002780205.1 Elusimicrobia bacterium CG06_land_8_20_14_3_00_38_11 | reverse complement strand
TCTGAGTGGTAGCGAAGAATCTCGTCTTCCGACGATAAATCAGACCCTTCATTTCATTCAGGGTGACAAATAATTGGCTTTTTCAACAATATCAATATCTATTTTTTGTCTTTCTCCGTGACTCCGTGTCTCTGTGGCTTAATTTTTTATAATTTCTTATGTTTTTACTAAACTTTCCGCTACATCTTTTGTCATCACAATAATTTTTTCCGCAAGTTCTTCCGACAGCGAACCTACGCCGCAGGAAGGCGTTATAATATAACGGCTTTTAACTGCCGATGCGTCAATACCCTTTTTGACAAGTTGCCTGTTTTTTTCTATAAAATTCTCCGCCAGCGATTCCACCGTTTCAGAATTTATTTGTTCGGAACTCGGCACAATTCCCCAAGCCAACACTCCGCCTCTTTCAAAAAATTTATTCAGTTTTTCAGGATAAAGAGTCAGACCGTCAAAAAAATTAAACGCATCAAAAGAAATAATATCAACTTTCGTATCCATTAAGACAGACCAGTCGGTATTTCCGCAGCAGTGAACACCCGATAAAGAATGTTCTTTGTGAATACCTTCTATAACCTCGTTGAGATATTTTATTACTTCTTCACGGGAAACCTGCATGAAAGCACTGCCGAAAGCAGAAAGATACGGTTCATCAATAAACATAATTATTTTTAATTTTTCATTTTTAATTTTTAATTGCCTTATTTGCCAGCGGGCTTTCATCGTAAGTGATTTAACCACGACATCGGTAAATTGCTCATTATAGAATATGGAACGGTTATTTTTGTCGGTAACTTTCAGTCCGAATGTTATCGG
>PEVQ01000218.1:0-7780 GCA_002780205.1 Elusimicrobia bacterium CG06_land_8_20_14_3_00_38_11 | reverse complement strand
CTTAACAGCAGGAAGTTGGAAGTTGGAAGTTGGAAGTTGAGACAAAAATTCATAAAAACCAGAAGCATAATCTCCAGAAATTTTGAAATAATCTATGTCATCCGAAATAATTTTTTCGTAAAATTTTTCCAATGACGGAAGTACATCATCATCAGTATCAAAAAATATTTTTTGAATTTTTTCGTCAACAACAAGACAGGGAAAACCCTCGGAATACTGTGCATACATACTTTCCCTGAAACTTATTTTAGGAAGTTGCGGCCAAACAGGGATAGCAAGATTTTTCATAATAATCTCAATTGCTTTTTTTCCGTCATTGTGAGGCATACTTCCTACAGCCGTTGATAATTTAAGCATTTTTCAATATTTCCGAAATGATTTTTAGGTTATTATCGGTTGCACCGCGGCGACTGATAACAACTCCCTTCGCCAATTTTCCCATCTCAGCACTTAATTCTGCATCAATTAATAATCTGCGGGCGGAATTATAAAACTCTTTTTCATCGCTTACCTGAAACGCCGCTTTTTTAGAAATTAATAATATTGCCGATTCCTGAAAATTTTTGACAAATTTTCCGAATATAACCGTTTTGCCGAGTTCCGCCGGCTCCAACATATTATGGCCGCCGGAACCGTCAAACAAACTCCCGCCGACGAAAATAACGGTTCCTGTTGAATAGGCATCGGTAAGTTCTCCGATGGTATCAAGCAAAAGACAGCGGAAAGTTGGAAGTTGGAAGTTGGAAGTTAGAAGTTGTGACTTGCGAACAAATGATATATTTTCTTTCTGTAAAATTTTTTCAATTTCAGAACATCTTTCCGGATAACGCGGCGCAATTATCAATTTTAGATTTGAGAATTCCTCCGACAATTTTTTATAAACATTTATTACTATTTCTTCTTCCTTCTCTCTGGTGCTGCCGGCCACAAAAATCAAATCGCTATCGGTAAAACCAAAATCTTTTTTCCGGACTTCGGACTTCGGACCCCCGCTTAAGTCCTGCGAGGGCAGGCTTCGGACTTCGGACTTATCATATTTCATATTACCCGTTTTTACCGTTTTTTTTTCGTCATAACCCAAAGCAATAAATTTATTCCTGTCAGATTCTTCACGGGCGCAAATAAAATCTATCTTTTTTAGAATTTCCGCAATGAATTCTTTTACAAACAAATATCTGCGAAAACTTTTATCCGACATCTTTGCATTAATTGAAACAATTTTTGCACCCTTCCTTTTAGCAGAAAAAATTAAGTTCGGCCAGAGTTCGCTCTCTACAAGAATAAGCATCTCCGGTATAACCCTTAAAAACAATTTTTCAACGCAAAACGGAATATCAATCGGAGCAAAAACAACCTTATCGGCAATTTTTTTATCAAGAACATATTTATAACCGTACGGCGTCATTGTTAATATAAGAATTTTTTTTGCCGGAAATATTTTTTTCAATTTTTCAATAAACATCGCTATGGTTTTTAATTCGCCGACGGAGGAAGCATGAATTAAAATATACTTACCCTTTTCAATATCATAAAATCCCAAACGCTGTTTTATACCGACTGCAACTTTATCAAAAATGGCAAGTTTATAACGCCAGATAAAATACGGCATAACAAATATAAACGCAAAACCGACTAATATATTATAAACAAGCAGCACAGTGTGAAAAAACCTCCTCAACAGATATTTCTGTCATACACTTAAAATCACCGACGGGACATTTGCCGGAACCCTTTGTGGAACATGGTTTACAAAAATAATTTTTAGAAATAATTTTTGATTTTTCCGATTGCGAATAAAACCCGAATTCTTCTACAGTCGGACCAAAAATTGAAATTGTCGGAATTTTTAAGGCATCGGCAATATGCATAAGTCCCGTATCACCT
The DNA here is from genome assembly GCA_002780205.1 of Elusimicrobia bacterium CG06_land_8_20_14_3_00_38_11. Classification (GTDB taxonomy): domain Bacteria; phylum Elusimicrobiota; class UBA8919; order UBA8919; family UBA8919; genus UBA8919. Next base: position 5,896 of record PEVQ01000218.1, on the reverse strand, counting down.
GTAAGTAAATACTTGCATTTTTTTAAAGCAATCGCGGTTTCCTTAAGCGACAATCCACAGAGATTTTTTGCTTTCGGACCAATCCGGATTTTTATATCCTCACAATAATCAAAATCGTTCTTGCCGCCGAAAATAAGTATCTCGCAATCTTGTTTTTCAAGTATTCTTTTTGCCAAATCAACAAAATTCTGTTTAAGCCATCTCTTCGTTTTCCAGACGGAAACAGGGCAGATTCCGACACATTTATAAATGGACATTTGTCCATTTATCTTTTCGTCAACGAAGAAATCAAGTCCGCCGTTGTCGTAAGAGATACCAAGCGATGACGCAGTTTCTAAGTACCTTTGAAAAACCGGAGTTTTTTCTTTATAAAAATTCAGCCCGAATTCCGCCAGAAAAAATCTCCGGAACATGTAATTTTTATATCTTAAAGTTTTTGCTCCGGAAAACAAAGTCAAAAGAAAAGTCCTGAAATTATTATGAATATCCATGATAAAGTCATATTTTTCTTTTTTTATTTTTTTTGCCAGTTTAAAAATGTTGTTTTCAAAAAAAATCAAATTTGAAATGTACGGGTTTGCTGAAAGAATTTCCGAATACTTTTTTTTAACCAAAAAATCAATCTGCACCGAAGGAAATTTATTCCGCAGACATCTTACCAGCGGCGTTGATAAAACTATATCCCCGATGGAACTCAATCTTATTATTAAAATCTTCACAATTTATTTATTATACTTTTTTAAGAAGTAAAATCAAGCAAATTTTTTGGCAGGGTTTAAAAAACCAGTTCTATCCCGGCACCGGTATTGTGGGTATTTCTTCGGCAAACCCGACGGGAATAAAAAGCAACATTATCAGTATTAGAGGATGTATCATTCTTTTGAAATAACGAATATACCCATTTCGGCGAATAGATTAGGCAGAAATTTTACCTTGCCTGATTTTCCTAAAAAAGCGGATTTTTCTATTTTTATTTTTTTTTCGCGGCAATAATCCGTAAAATCAAAAATACTTAAAAAATGAAGGTTGGGCGTATTATACCATTGAAACGGCATTGAAAATGTTACGGGAACTCTGCCGTTAAAAAAAATCTGGAATCTTGACCGGAAGTTTGCAAAATTCGGAAAACCGATTATAACCTTTTTCCCCACGCGAAGCGCTTCATCAAGAACTACCGCGGGCTTTTTTATTTCCTGAAAAGTGTTGTGTAAAATCACGTAATCAAACGACTTGTCCGCATAACCGTTCAGCCCGTTTTCTATATTTTCGTGGACCACGGAAATGCCTTTCGCCACGCACCTGTATATCGCCTGCTCGCTTATTTCAATTCCCCGCGCTTTTACATTTTTATTTTTTACGATTAAAGCAAGCAAGTCACCGTCGCCGCAGCCCAAGTCCAGAACGGAAGATTTTTCATCAACCCAGCCGGCAATTATTTTGTATGCAGGATATGTCATACTCCGCTCCAATTTCTCATTTAATCAATTGATTAAATGAGAAAGTGATAATACATCTCTGTTAAATAATGTAGTCGCTGATTTATCAGCGATTTAAGGCGCCCAATAAATTGGGCAACTACGAAACCGCCCATAAATAGGCAACTACAAAAAATATCATTCTTTGTTTAATGCAATACTACATTTTAGATTTTGTTACTCTTTCTAAAAAATATTTTATTAAATGCGTTTCTTCCTCTATTTCAAGCAAAAAAGCATCATGCCCGTAGGTGGAAAAAATTTCGCAGTATGTAGCATCAACACCCGCAAGTTTGCATGCTTTTACTATTTCCTTTGATTGATAAGACGGATAAAGCCAGTCGGACTTAAAGGATAATATGAGCAGTTTCGCTTTAAGTCCGTTAAAAACCTGATGCAGTTTTTTATTTCCCGCCAAATCAAATAAATCCAGCGCCTTCGTGATATAGAGATAGGAGTTGGCGTCAAATCTTTTTACAAAATTTTCGCCGCGGTATTTCAGATACCCCTCTACCTCAAAATTCGGGTCAAATTTGAAAACAGGTTTATTCTCTTTTGAACGCCGACCAAACTTTTCCGCCATTGAAATATCGCTCATATATGTAATGTGTCCTATCATTCTTGCGACGGAAAGTCCGCTAGTGGGAAACGAAACGCCGTAATAATTGCCGTCACGCCAGTCAGGGTCTGACATAACCGCCTGACGACCGACTTCGGAGAATGCAATCTGTTGGGGCGAGTGTTTTACCGTCGTAGCAATAGGAATTAACGACGCGACGCTTGTAGGATTTGATGTAATCCATTGTAATACCTGCATACCGCCCATTGAACCGCCGACGACGGACAAAAGTTTTTTTATACCCAAATAATCTATAAGTTTTTTTTGGGCTCTTACCATGTCGGCAATAGTGATAACAGGAAAATCAAGAGCGTAGGGCTTTTTTGTTTTTGGATTTATTGATGACGGCCCCGTAGAACCCTTGCATCCGCCGATAACATTTGAGCACACTATAAAATATTTTTCAGTATCAAACGCTTTACCGGGACCGATCATCGTGTCCCACCAGCCGGATTTTTCTTCGTCTTTGTGCTCACCAGCGGCGTGGGCGTCACCCGTTAATGCGTGCTCTATCAAAACCGCATTATCTTTTTCGGAGTTGAGTTTGCCGTAAGTCTCGTAAGCAATGGTAACCGGTGCGATGGTTACTCCGCAATCAAGAATGAGTTCGTCAAAATTAAAATATTTTGTTTCAACCAATCCGACACTATTTTTTTCCATATTTTTACCGCAGAGACACAGAGTCCGCAGAGAAAACCATTAAAATTATTTGCTTTTGCCTTTCTCTCTTTCATTCTCTGCGTCTCGGCGGTTCCATTTTTTGCTTTACACTATCTAATCCTGAAACAGCCATGTTGAAAGATACCTTTCCCCGGTATCAGGCAAAATAACCACGATTATTTTTCCCGCGCTTTCTTTTCTTTTGGCAATTTCCAAAGCAGCCCAGAGCGCCGCACCCGAAGAAATTCCCGCAAGAATTCCTTCATCTTTTGCAAGCCGACGGGCAATTATGCCGGCATCATCATCTTTGACAGTGATAATTTCATCAATAATTTTTCTATTGAGAACCTGCGGGACAAATCCTGCGCCTATTCCCTGAATTTTATGAGGTCCCGGTTTACCGCCGGACAAAACCGGAGAGGATGCCGGCTCAACGCCCACAATTTTTACTGATGATTTTCTTTTTTTTAGAACCTCGCCAACACCCGTTATTGTACCGCCCGTTCCTATTCCCGAAACGAAAATATCCACTTTACCGTCGGTATCGTTCCATATTTCCTGAGCGGTTGTCCGACGATGAATTTCCGGATTTGCCGGATTTTCAAACTGCTGCGGAATGAAACTGCCGTGAATAGTTTTTGACAGTTCTTCCGCTTTTTCAATCGCTCCTTTCATACCTTTTGAACCGTCGGTCAACACAAGTTCCGCACCGAATATCTTTAACAATTGACGGCGCTCTACACTCATTGTATCGGGCATTGTCAAAATAAGCCGGTAACCTCTCGCTGCGGAGACAAAAGCCAGCGAGATTCCGGTGTTGCCGCTGGTCGGCTCTATTATAACCGAACCCTTTTTTAATAATCCCTTTTTTTCAGCGTCATCAATCATATCGACGCCAAGGCGGTCTTTAACGCTTGAAAGCGGGTTAAAACTTTCAAGTTTCGCTAAAATTGTTGAATGCATCCCGTCGGATATTTTATTAATCTTTACCAGCGGCGTATTGCCTACCGTTTTTGTAATATCTTCAAAAATTCTTGACATAAATTACCTCTCTTCAGGATTAAGGATTAAGACGCTCGTTTCACTCGCTTTAAGTATTAAGTTTTTTTTGTCTTTGCTTAATCCTTACTACTTACCACTTAATCCTGCCTTTCCTATCCCAGCGCCTGCTCTATATCCGCTATAATATCGTCGGTATGTTCAAGTCCGATTGAAAGCCGTATAAAATCCGGGGTAACGCCTGCCGCCAGTTGTTCTTCCGACGATAACTGCTGATGAGTCGTTGTTGCAGGATGAATAGCAAGTGTTTTTGCATCGCCAATATTCGCAAGATGGGAAATAAGTTTTATTGAGTTAATGAATTTTTTTCCCGCTTCAAGTCCGCCTTTTATCCCGAAACCGATAATAGCACCTGCACCTTTCGGGAGATATTTTTTCACCCTTTCCTTTTCGGGAGACGATTTTAATCCCGGGTAATTCACCCACGAAACCTTCGGATGTTTTTCAAGATATTTTGCCACTGTCAGTGCATTTTCGCAATGACGGGGCATCCTGAGATGCAATGTTTCCAGTCCCTGCAAAAACAAAAACGAATTGAACGGAGAGAGTGCACAGCCCAAATCCCGCAGAAGCGTGACCCTCGCCTTAATTATGTAGGCAATGTTGCCGAGCGGCTTTAACGCCTCAACAAAATTTATTCCGTGATAACTCGGGTCGGGGTCGGCGATAAGCGGAAATTTTCCGTTGGTCCAATCAAATTTTCCGGAATCAACTATTACGCCGCCGAGCGATGTCCCATGCCCGCCAAGAAATTTCGTCGCAGAGTAGACGACAATATCAACTCCGAAATCAATCGGTCTTAAAATATACGGCGAAACCGTGTTGTCAAGTATAAAAGGAATTCCGTTTTTGCGGGCGATTTTTGCTATCCCCTCCAAATCCGCTACATCTAATTTTGGATTGCCGATGGATTCGGAATAAATGGCTTTTGTTCGCGGAGTAATGGCTTTTTCAATCGCAAGAAAATCATTTGATTTCACGAATTTTACTTTAATGCCGAATTTTCTGAAAGTGTAATGAAAAAGCGTGTAAGTCCCGCCGTAAAGATTATCGGTAGAAACAATTTCATCACCATTTTGAGCGATGTTAAGCAAAGCGACCGTTATTGCTGATTGTCCGCTTGAAACCGCCAGTGCCCCGACTCCGCCGTCTAAAAGCGCCATTCTTTTTTCAAATACATCCGTCGTAGGATTCATCAGCCGCGTGTATATGTTTCCGAATTCTTTCAGCGCAAAAAGATTTGCCGCATGCTCCGTATTTTTGAATTGATAAGAAGTCGTCTGATAAATCGGCACGGCCCTCGCCCCCGTCGTCGGATCCGCTACCTGCCCGCCGTGCAACAACATCGTTTCCGTTCTCAAATTTGCATTTTTTTTTGACATTTTACTCCCCCAATAAATCACGAATAACACATCACGAATGCTATCACGAATTTTCACGAATGAGGTTCTTCGCCTTCGGCTCAGAATGACTGCTTCTTCGGTGTCATGCTGAGCGACCGAAGGGAGTCCCCGTGGGATGAAACGAAGCATCTCGCCTTCGCAGTTATTCGTGTTTTGTTCGTGATGTTTGCCTTTATTCGTGTGCCTCTATTCGTGATTTTTAAATTGAATAATCCGGCGATTTTACCGACATTGTTTTTACTTTATCAGCGATATCACCGAAAGTTGTCCCATCAATAATTTTATTTGTAAAGTTCCTTATTTCTGTCCACATTTCTACGAACGGACACCGTCTGACAAAATTACATTTTGAGGGTTCCGTTCTGCTTACACAGGTTATCGGCGATGTTGAGCCCTCCATCAAACGAACAATTTCCCCGACTTTTATTTTTTCCGGCGGCTTTGCAAGATAAACTCCGCCGACCGGTCCCCGTTTGCTTCTGACATATCCTGCGCCTTTCAATATAAGAATAATCTGCTCAAGATATTTTACCGGAATATCCTGCCTCTTTGAAATCTCCTTAATCTGGACAAGCCCGTTTTCATAATTCAGAGACAGATCCAGTAAAATTTTTAATGCGTAATCGCCTTTGAAAGTTATCTTCATCGTAGAGTTTTAGAGTTTTAGAGTTTTAGAGTTT
>PEVQ01000107.1 GCA_002780205.1 Elusimicrobia bacterium CG06_land_8_20_14_3_00_38_11 | reverse complement strand
TGACTTTTACAAGTCATTTTTCATTTTTAACTTTTAATTTTTAATTGATTTTAATATGAAGGCAATTCTTGGCACGAAAATCGGTATGACACAAATATATTCGCAAATCGGGGAAGCGATTCCCGTGACGGTTATATCCTGCAGTCCCTGTATTGTTACTCAAATTAAAACGGTTCAGACCGACGGATATAATGCGATTCAGGTCGGGTATCAAACCGTGTCGGAAAAAAAACTTAACAAGCCGAAAATCGGTCATCTTAAAAAATCCGGCACGGGATTGTTCGGGGTTTTGAAAGAGTTTCGCGTTGCTCATCCGGCTGAGTATAAATTAAATCAGGAAATAAAGACCGATATTTTTTCTGCCGGTGATTTTGTGGATGTAACCGGTGTCTCAAAAGGGCATGGCTTTCAGGGTGTAGTTAAAAGACACGGTTTTGCCGGCGGTCCGCAAACGCACGGACAGTCGGACAAACAGCGCTCACCAGGTGCCATCGGTCCACAGAGACCTCAGAAAGTGAGGAAGGGCTTAAGAATGGCCGGCAGAATGGGCGGCGTCGGTTCTACTATTCAGAAATTAAAAGTCGTAAAAATTATTCCGGAAAAAAATATTTTAATGGTGAAAGGTGCGGTTCCTGGTGTGAAAAACGGGCAGGTTATTATATCTTCTACGGTAAAGAAAGTAAAAGTGAAACCTGTAGTTGTGCAGAAAGAAGCCAAAAAAATTGCAAAAAAAGAAGTTAAAAAATAATGCTTTCAGAAAGACAAAAGGACTTATTAGCGGATAAATTAGCGGACTTGGCGAACTTGATAGCAGCGGCATTTATTCTTGGACAGGTTATCATTGGTGAAACTTGGCGAATAGTAGCGATAATTATTGGCGGGCTTATTACTATTATTATTTATTTTATTAGCATATGGTTGAGGAGGTAAAAACATGGGTAGTGTGAGTAGTGATGTTGGAATCATAATTTTCTTAGGCATATTACTAATTTTTTTCAGTATTTTAATTGGACCTACTTTGTGGCATGAGCATAAACAAAGAAAAATAGGTTCTGTAAAGTAAAATATGGAAATAGATGTTATCAATATAAAAGGTGAAAAAATCGGCAGTGCGACATTACCGGAAAATATTTTCAATGCGAAGATAAATCTTCCTCTGATGCATGAGGTGGTTAACTGGTATCTCGCCAATTGGCGTCAGGGAACGCACTCTGCAAAAACCAGGGCGGAAGTTTCAGGTTCCGGCAAAAAACCATGGAAACAGAAAGGCACCGGCCGCGCGCGAGCCGGCAGTATTCGTTCTCCGTTATGGCGGCACGGTGGCGTAATATTCGCCAAAAAACCGAGAGAATTTTCATACCCGATGCCGAAGAAAAAAGTCCGACTTTCATTGTTATCGGCGCTTTCTTCAAAAGCGAAAGACAATTCAATTATGGTGCTTGATGAACTTAAACTGGACACGCCGAAAACGAAAAAAGTTGCCGAAATAATAAAAAACTTAAAAATAAAAGGCAAAGTGCTGCTCGTTTCTAAAAGGGACAAAACGCTGAATCTGGCATCAAGAAATATAGCAAATTTATTTTTGCACGATGTAACGGACTTAACAACTTACGATGTTTTGAATGCGGATAAAATTTTATTTACAAAGGAGTCAATAGAAAGATGCTCAACCCTTTCAATATAATAAAAAAACCGGTTATCACGGAAAAAGCGACGAAGTTAAAAGAGAAAGAAAACAAATACCAGTTTATCGTTGCAAAAACCGCGGCAAAAGGACAGATAAAAGAAGCGATTGAGCAGTTGTTTAAGGTTGATGTGGAAAAAATCCGCACCGCCGTATTACCGGGAAAATTAAGAAAGCAGGGCGCACATGCCGGCTATAGAGCCGATTTCAAAAAAGCAATTGTGAATATAAAAAAAGGCCAGACGATAAAGATAGTTGAAGGCGTCTAAAACCCGAATAAATATACCGAATAAAAGCCAACCGAATACAACCGAATAATTCGGTTTTATTTGGTTACTAAGGGGAGCATAAAATACTTTACATGAAAAGGATGTCATTCTGAGCCGAAGGCGAAGAATCTCGATGTTAAAATGCGAGACCCT
>PEVQ01000162.1 GCA_002780205.1 Elusimicrobia bacterium CG06_land_8_20_14_3_00_38_11 | reverse complement strand
TGCGCTCTCAACTGCTCGTCTTCTGATTTTTCAGCGGTTGCGATTTTTTCCTGTAGTTCTTTCAGTTTCGCTGAAACATCCAGCCCCTGCTTTTTCAGTTCTTCTTTGTTTGAAGACATTATCTCTGTAACCTGTCTTACAAACGACCTTTGCTGTGCTTCGGTTAATGACGCCATTTGTTCATCACCCCCTTCAGTTAATTTTAGTGTAACATAAAATATGCTTTTTGTCAAGTACTTTTTTTATTTTTCTTTATGACCGTTTGCGGATATAAACGGCATCTGCCAAATCCTCGTCAACGGCAAATTGAGAGTATCCTACTTGCAGAACATATGAAGGATATTTTCAAGTTAGGCGTTGCAACTTAAAACCTTTTATCACGGAATCACGGAAGTTCAGAAGCACGGAAAAAGGTAATCTAACTTAAAGTTTTTTTCAGTGTTTCAGTGTTTCAGTGGTAAGATTGAAATTCCTAGACATTGAATTAATAGAAAATGGAAAATGGGAACACTTCACATTTTACGCGTTTTGTTCAGTGCCAGTTTCGCGGTTTTAATATTTCCCTCCGTCCCTATTATTTATATATGCATCACGCATACTACTGTTGACAAGTTTTGTCTGCTCGTGCAGTTGCGACTTCAATGACTCCTGTTTTTCATTCGCACTGATAACGGTATCATTCTTCGCTTTCTGGTCTTTGCCTCGGGCGTCTGCATCAAACCCGACTTTCTTCAAAATGTCAGAGTTCTTTCCCATAAACTCCGCCACTTCCTGTAAAACACCCAACTTCTCGGTAAAACTTAATGACATTTTTTCTCACCTTTTGTTTTGATTCGGTTTCTCATATAGAGCAAATGCTCTAATTACTGACGACAAAACTTATAGAGCAAATGTTCTAATATGATTTTCCCCCTAAAGGGACTCCTCCCTAAAGGGACTCCCTGCGGTCGCTTCGGTCGCTTTTTTCAATTTTAGTATGACACCAAATCTGTGTTTTGTCAAATGCTTTTTGGGGAAAGACACATTTTTTTTAGAAATAAAAATTTTCTTTCTTCGGGGAAGTTTCGGAGAAGTTTTTTGAGACGGATTTTTACAGATTCTTTCTTTTCAGAAATCGCGGAAAGAGCAAGTTTATCGTCAATATGTTTCAGGATTTTTCTTTTTTTGAATTCTATCAGTATCTTTTTTGCTTTTTTTTCGGAAAGTACTTTTATAAATTCATCTCTTATACGAGGCGGTGAAACCAAAGCCAACAAATTTTTTTTGATTGCTTGTTTCATCCATTTTTCAGTATTTTTTTCAATACTAAAATTGAAACGGCAGGCGTATCTTATCGCCCTCAGAATTCTTGTCGGGTCATCGGTAAAACTGTTTTTATGAAGAACCCTTATAAGTTTATTTTTAAGGTCGGAAAGCCCGCCGCAAACATCAATGATAGTGTTGAGGGACGAGGGACGAGGGACGAGCGGTAAAGCCAGGGCGTTTATTGTGAAGTCACGGCGGAATAAATCTTTTTCAAGTTTGGCAGGAAAAACCTGCGGCATAGAAGCCGGTTGGGGATATTTTTCCGTTCTGGCAGTTGCGATATCAATTACAAAATTATTTTTTAATTTCAGAGAGGCAGTTAAAAATTTTTTATAAACGGTCAATTTCCCGCCAAATTTTTTGTGAAAAGCGTCCGCGACAGCCAAACCGTCACCTTCAACGACAAAATCTAAATCAACGCTTTTAAGTTTGAGTATTTTATCACGGACAAACCCGCCAACGATGTATATTTTACATCCGAGTTGTTTTTCAATTTTTCGTGCAATTTTTATGTAACAATTAACCATTTTATCAGATCCCATAAAGCGATCAAGCCCTGCAACCCAAATACAAAAATAGATGAACCGACAATTGACCCGACGATTAAAAACATATAAGATCTTTTTCTGTTGAGATGCATCAGATGGCTTACCAAAACTGCCGAATACATACCGCCGAAATAAACCGGCAGCGCCGCCAGAATAGTTATTCCGATGTATCCTA
>PEVQ01000014.1:192-2019 GCA_002780205.1 Elusimicrobia bacterium CG06_land_8_20_14_3_00_38_11 | reverse complement strand
CTGGCAGACGCGCACGGCTTAGGACCGTGTCCTTTTTGGGTGTGGGTTCAACTCCCTCCCGCGGCAATAGAGGCAATTAAAAATGTAGAATATAAAATTAAAAATTTAGGTGAAAATCTTTAACAATAATTTTATCCACAATTTTAGCGTAGCGTCATTTTTAACTTTTAATTTTTAATTGAATTTACTTATGAAATTTGATATTTTGGAAAAAAAGGGTTGTTCGGTAGAAATTAAAGTAGAAATACCGACGGAAGAAGTTAAAAGCGAACTGGACTCGGTTTTTTCCGACATCCAGAAAAATGCTGCCGTTGACGGGTTCAGGAGAGGTCATGCTCCGATGGACTTTGTCAAAAGGGAATTTGCCAAAACTGCAGTTGAAAAAACGATTCACAATTTAGTGATATCTTCAATGGAAAAAATTATCAAGGAAAAAAATTTTCAACTCGTTGTTGCACCTGTTGTTAAACCTTTTGATTTCGCCGCTGCTCAACCGTTTTCTTTTAGGTTGAAAATTGAGCAAGCGCCGGAATTCGAACTAAAAGACCATAAGAAAATAAAAATTACAAAAAAGATAAAAAAAATAACCGACAAAGAAATACATAGCGTGCTCAAAAATCTTCAGGACAGACAATCAACTTTGGTGGATGCCGGAGATGTCGCTGCCGAACAGCATCATTTTCTCGTTGCCGATTATGAAAGCACGGTGGACGGGAAAAAGATGGAAAGGCCTGCCGAAAACCAAATAATTGATTTGTCCCATGAATCGCTTCCTGCCGGTTTTGCAGCGGGGCTTGTCGGAATGAAAGTAGGCGAAAGCAAAACGATAGAAACAAAAATTTCCGAGAAACCGGCGAAATTTGCCGTAAAGGTGAAAGCGATAAAAAAGAAGGTGTCGCCGAAAATTGACGACGACTTTGCTAAGGATTTAGGGCATGAAAACATCCAACAGTTGAAAGAAAAAATAAAGGTGGAACTTGAAACTGCCGAGGATGAAAAATCAAGACAGGATATGGAAGGTCAGATTGTTGAATCACTTTTATCTAACAATAATTTCGCCGTTCCAGAGTCGCTTGTGGACGAAGAAACTAATAATATGATAGAAAGAACGAAGCAGTATCTTGTTTCAAACCGCAGCGACCAAAGGGAGTCCCCGCGGGATTTCAACGAGGAAGAATTCAAAAAATCAATTCCCGCGATGAAAGACAAATATAGGGTTGATGCGGAAAAAACTGTCCGCATTTCATATCTTTTATCAAAGATTGCAAAAAGTGAAAATATAACCGTAACCGACGATGAAATTAACAAAAAAATAGCAGAAATAGCCGCCGGCGATAAAAAGGTAGCCGAAAATTACCAAAAATACCGCGAGTATCTTTCGCTTCAGATTAAGGAGAAAAAACTTTTTGATTTTTTGATTGACAACGCCAAAATCAAGGAGGTATGAAACCACAGATGGACACAGATGACACGAGGTGTCATTCTGAACGAAGTGAAGAATCTCGAGATGTTTCGCTCCGCTCAACATGACATATCTGCGTAAATCTGCGTGTATCTGCGGTTAAAATTTCACGGGAGGTTCCAGAATGAATACAAAAGCAAATCTTATACCGATGGTAGTAGAACAGTCGGCTCGCGGCGAGCGGGCATATGATATTTACTCTAGATTATTAAAAGACAGAATTATTTTTATCGGCTCGCCTATTGATGATGAATTTGCAAATATCATTATCGCCCAACTTTTATTTCTTGAGTCGGAAAGCGCCGAAAAAGAAATTTCTCTTTATGTCAACAGTCCCGGCGGACTCGTTACCGCAGGTCTTGCGA
>PEVQ01000014.1:0-147 GCA_002780205.1 Elusimicrobia bacterium CG06_land_8_20_14_3_00_38_11 | reverse complement strand
GCATAGGTCAGGCGGCATCAATGGGCGCGATTATTCTTGCAGCCGGCGAGAAAGGAAAAAGATTTGCACTTCCTAATTCCAGAATTATGATTCACCAGCCGTTAGGCGGCGTTCAGGGGCAGGCGACAGATATAGGTATTCAGGCAA
>PEVQ01000075.1:989-2973 GCA_002780205.1 Elusimicrobia bacterium CG06_land_8_20_14_3_00_38_11 | reverse complement strand
CCTTGTTTTTAAAGGAGGACAGTGTGATGGAAGCGTTAGGAATGATTGAGACACGCGGTTTAATCGCTTTGATTGAAGCGGCGGATGCTGCTGTTAAATCGGCGAATGTTAAAGTGGTCGGATGGGAAAAAATCGGTTCGGGGCTTTGCACAGTGCTTTTCAGAGGTGAAGTTGCGGCATGCAAATCGGCATGTGAAGCCGGTGCAGCAGCAGCCCAGAAAGTCGGCGAACTTGTTGCTGTTCATGTGATACCTCAACCGCATCAGGATTTAGAAGGCACAATGCCGATTTCTCTATCGGAAAGCAGAAAGAAATAGTCGTCTGGCAGTAAATTTTTTCAGACACGCTCATCCGACCACCCTGTCGGATTTCGCCCCTAAAGGGACTTCCTGCGGTCGCTCTAATCATCGCTCCTGAAAGCGTTGTCGCTTCTCAAGGGCCTTGAAAAATTTCTGCCTCGCTCCCGATAAAATGGAGATAATATGCAATTTGCTCGTATAATTGGCAATGTTGTCTGCACGCGAAAAGATGACAAACTTGTAGGCACAAAACTTTTGATGGTTCAGCCGGTTTCGCTTGACGGTGCGCCGAAAGGAAATCAAATTGTCGCTGTTGATGCTGTCGGCGCCGGCGAAGGCGAACTGGTGCTTGTCGTAGCCGGTTCCTCCGCCCGTCAGACAAAACGGACAGAAGGCAACCCGGTGGATGCTACGATAATGGCAATCGTTGATTTTATTGAAAAAGACGGCAAGGTTGTTTTTAAAAAAAGTGCAGACAAATAAAAAGGCAATTGAAAATGTAAAAACTTGTCCCGCTTTAGCGGGATTTAAAATTAAAAATTTAGGTGAAAAGATTTAGTGGTAATTTTACCCACAATTTTTCATTTTTAATTTATAATTTTTAATTGATTTTATATGGAACTAAACGAAAAGGATGTTTCACTAATTGTCGCCGAAGTAATAAAACGGCTTAACGATTCCGACGACAAAATAAAAATCACGCCGTCCTATTCTGCTGGTCCTATTTTTGATAATTTTGAAGAATGCATAACTGCTTCAGAAATTTCCCAAAAAATTCTTTGGGATTTAGGACTTGAAAAGCGAAAAATAATTATTCAAGCGATGCGGGACGCATCGGTGAAAAACGCCGAGCATCTTGCTAAAATGATTCCCGCCGAAACGAAAATGGGGCGGTGGGAAGACAAAGTGAAAAAAAACCTTCTTGCCGCCGAAAAAACGCCGGGTGTTGAGGATTTGCAGCCTGTTTCTTACACCGGCGACCGCGGATTAACGCTCGTAGAAAATGCCCCTTACGGAATAATTGCGGCCGTTACGCCGTCAACAAATCCTGCTTCAACCATAATCAATAACGCTATTTCAATAATTGCCGCCGGCAATTCCGTAATTTTTGCGCCGCATCCCGCCGCGAAAAATTGTTCACATGAAACCATAAAAATTTTAAATAACGCAATTGTATCCGCCGGCGGTCCCTCTGCTCTTATATCAACGGTAAATCCGCCGTCTGTTGAGTTCACACAGGCGTTATTAAAACATCCTAAAGTAAAAATGAATATAGTTACGGGCGGTCCTGCAATCGTAAAAATTGCAATGTCCGCCGGTAAAAAGACAATCGCCGCCGGTCCCGGAAACCCGCCGTGCGTAGTTGATGAAACGGCGGATATAGAAAAAGCCGCCCGCGATATGGTTTCCGGCGCGAGTTTTGACAACAACGTTTTATGCACGGCGGAAAAAGAAACGCTTGTTGTCGGAGAAGTTTTTGAGCAGTTTTTATCGGCGTTAAGAAAAGACAATCGCGGTTATGAACTTTCAACAAAACAGATGGATGAACTTGCAAAAATCGTAATAAAAGAACCCGGTGGAAAATGCAGAGAAGGCGTTATGAACCGTGATTTCGTCGGAAGAAATGCATCTGTTATTGCAAGAGCAATCGGATTAAATATCTCCGATGATGTCCGGCTTTTGTG
>PEVQ01000075.1:742-972 GCA_002780205.1 Elusimicrobia bacterium CG06_land_8_20_14_3_00_38_11 | reverse complement strand
ATAAAAATCATCCGTTCGTATGGACGGAGCAACTTATTCCGGTTATGCCGGTCGTAAAAATGAAAAACTCCGACGAAGCGATTGAATTTGCTGTTGAAGTTGAAGGCGGTAATCATCACACATTTATAATGCACTCGTTGAATGTTGCAAATCTTACAAAAATGGCTCGTCTGTGTCAGGGTTCAATTTTTGTTAAAAACGGTCCTTCATATATGGGTTTGGGAATGGGC
>PEVQ01000075.1:533-708 GCA_002780205.1 Elusimicrobia bacterium CG06_land_8_20_14_3_00_38_11 | reverse complement strand
CGGGCGACGGACTGGTAAAAGCCAGAAATTTCACAAGACCCCTGCGCTGCGTTTTAGTAGATTACTTCAGGATAGCGTAATGGAAAAAAATATAATTAGGAAAATAATTGCTAAAGAATGGCTATTTTTGTTGGGAAGTCTTTTGTTTAGTATTACATTATTTCCTATCATATTC
>PEVQ01000075.1:0-451 GCA_002780205.1 Elusimicrobia bacterium CG06_land_8_20_14_3_00_38_11 | reverse complement strand
TAGAAAAACGTGATGTGTTGGACTCATATATTTTTGTTTTAATTCCATATTTTTTAGTACAATTTGTCAGGTCAGTTATTTGGGCAATTAAAGTTATAAGACAAAAATAATATGTTATCTAAAACAGAACTCAAAAAAGCGATTGAAATTGCCAAAAAATATAAAATCGGCAGGTTGTATCTTATCGGTTCGGCGCTTCACGGCAATCCCCAAAAAGCAAATGATTATGATTTTGCAATTGAGGGGCATACTGCAGGGACTTTTTTTCAATTTTACGGCGAACTGTATATGGCAATGTCTAAAGAAGTGGATTTAATAGACCTTTCGGTAGAGCAAACATTATTTAAAAATATCGTCAGAAAAGAGGCAAAACTGATTTATAAGTGTCGTTGAACTTGTAAAAAATTAAAATGAAAACAAGAATTTTGATGATTGATGAAAACGATAAAGA
>PEVQ01000260.1:7488-8750 GCA_002780205.1 Elusimicrobia bacterium CG06_land_8_20_14_3_00_38_11 | reverse complement strand
CAATTATTTGTTCTGTTATTTCTTTGTATAAAAATTCTGTGTTTTTCTGTGTCATTCTGTGGCTACCATTTTTTGCGTTACAGAACCTTATTAACCTTCCTTTTTGGTGGATTTTTTGGGATTAGGAAATTCCACCAATGTATTGTAATTTACTTTCTGCTATAAGTTTTACTGATTTTATAAAATCATTTCTCTTTTGTCAATGTTTTTCTATCAGATTCGTTATCACACTCAATCTTTCGCTCATAATCTGCGCAATAGGGTCTATACCTTTCAATCCGCCGGTATCTGCACTTTTTATCCCGATGACTGCATATAAGATTGAACCTGTATTTTTTCACACTTCCTATTATACTTTTGGAGAGTTAAAAATCAAGGAATATTTTGTTTACTCTGTTTTCAATCGGTAGGTTTTTACAAAGTAGGTCATCTTTATTAAATGTGGTGCAATATTGACTTCAGGTTATAATACAACTTTTGTATTTTCTTTTTGAATTATACTACTTTTTTTTGATTTTTCAAGAATAAAAAAACCGCCGATCTATCGTCGGGGGCTCGCATAGTTTCTACAATACATATTATTTACCTCTACTGCTTTTCAAACACCTATTAGTCCCACTGTCCGAAGTTCAACACCTTTCCTTTAATTACTATTATTTCTGTTTTTATAGATTTCTTGTAGGCAGATAGGTTTTATCTGTTTTCTTTTCAATAAAGACATTGTCTGAACAGCCATTTCCGCAGCACGTATTGTTGTTATTAACGGCACACTTTCTTTGTAAGATGTCCTTCTTATCAAATAACCGTCAACTTTTGATTTCTTTCCTGACAGCGTGTTTATCACAAGTTTAATTTTTCCACTTTTTATCGAATGAACAACATCGGGTTCACCCTCGCCAATTTTTGAAACCAGTTTTGTTTTTATTTTTTTTGATAACAGATATTTTGCAGTATTTTTTGTTGCTAAAATTTTGTAGCCAAATTTTTGTAATCTTTTTGCTAAAGGTAAAATTTCAGATTTATCTTTATCACTTACACTAATTAAAACAGAACCTTTTGTGGGTAGCGGAGAACCGGCTGAAAGTTCCGCATTATAGAACGCTGTCTCAAATGAACCACCTATTCCCATAACCTCACCTGTTGAACGCATCTCAGGACCTAAAACAGGGTCAACATCTGAAAATCTTGTAAATGGAAAAACCGATTCCTTGACGGCAATATATTTAGTTGAATAGTTGAATAGTTGAATAGTTGAATAGTCG
>PEVQ01000260.1:1520-7469 GCA_002780205.1 Elusimicrobia bacterium CG06_land_8_20_14_3_00_38_11 | reverse complement strand
TTTTGCCGAGCATTGCAGAATTTGCCGAGCATTGCAGAAATTGCTAATTTTACAACCGGAATTCTCGTTGCCTTTGAGACGAACGGGACCGTTCTTGACGCTCTTGGGTTTGCTTCAAGGACATAAATGTTATTATTCTTTACAGCAAATTGAATATTTATAAGTCCTTTAACATTTAACGCTTTTGCCAACTTTTTTGTGTAATCTGTGATAATCTGTGTAATCTGTGGTTTTAATGTTTTTGGTGGTATTATGCAGGCACTATCACCGGAATGTATCCCTGCTTCCTCAATATGCTCCATTATCCCGGCAACTAAAACATCTTTTCCGTCGGAAATAGCATCTACATCTACCTCTAAAGCATCTTCTAAAAACTTGTCTATAAATACAGGGTGTTCGGGTGCGACATCTACTGCGGTCTGGATATATTTTTCAAGTGATTGTTTATCATAGACAATCTCCATCGCTCTGCCACCTAATACATATGAAGGTCTGACAATGACAGGGAAACCAATTTTTTCAACAACCTTTTCTGCTTCTTGATAACTTCCTGCATAACCCCAATCTGCGTGAGCGATTTTCAATTTCTTCAAAATGGTTGTAAACCTTGCTCTATCCTCCGCTAAATCAATGCTTTCACAAGATGTACCTATGATTTTTACTCCTGCGGATTTAAGTTTCTGTGCTAAATTTAACGGTGTCTGACCCCCGAATTGGATTATAACACCTTCGGGTTTCTCTCGGTCGTAAATATTCATCACATCCTCATATGTCAGCGGTTCAAAATAAAGTTTGTCAGAAATGTCATAGTCGGTTGAAACGGTTTCAGGGTTACAGTTGACCATTATTGTCTCAAACCCAAGTTCTTTAAGTGCAAATGCCGCATGAACACAACAGTAGTCAAATTCAATACCTTGACCAATTCTGTTGGGTCCCCCGCCTAAAATCATTATTTTTTTTGACCTCGTCCCTCGTCCCTCGCCCCTCATCTTTTCATCTTCACTTTCATATGTGGAATAAAAATACGGTGTGTATGCTTTAAATTCGCCTGCACAAGTATCAACTGTTTTATATGTAGTCCTCAATTTTAATCTCAATCTCAATCTTCTAATTTCATTCTCGCTTTTCCCAGTTAAATATCCAATTTGATAATCAGAAAATCCGTACTGTTTTGCTTTCCTTAAAATCTCACGGTCAAATTGTAATTTGCAATTTGCAATTTGCAATTTGGTCTCCAAATCCACAAGCTCTTTTATCTGATAGATAAACCATTTATCTATTTTTGAAAGTTGCGAAATTTCGTTTACTGAAAGCCCGAGTTGGAGACCATATTTGATGTTAAAAATCCGGTCGCAGTTTGGTACTTTTAATTTGTATTTCACCTGTTCAATGTACGCTTTCCGTTCTATAGAATTTTCGGACTGTTTTAACAATCTCTCAACTACAGTCACCTGACCCAAGCCATCAGCACCAAGACCATACCTACTAATCTCAAGTCCGCGAATTGCTTTCTGCAATGCCTCCTTGAAACTCCTTCCTATTGCCATCACTTCTCCGACCGATTTCATTGATGTGTTCAATGTCTGGTCTGCATCCTGGAATTTTTCAAACATGAAGCGGGGAATTTTTACGACGACATAATCAATCGTCGGTTCAAAAGACGCGGGTGTTTTTTTTGTGATATCATTCTTTATCTCGTCAAGTGTATATCCAACTGCAAGTTTTGCAGCAATTTTTGCAATAGGAAAACCAGTCACTTTTGATGCAAGTGCCGAAGAACGGGAGACCCGCGGGTTCATTTCTATTACAACAATTCTTCCATCTTGAGGATTGACAGCAAACTGGATATTACTTCCACCTGTATCAACCCCAATCTCGCGCATAATTTTTATTGAAGCATTGCGGAGTTTTTGATATTCCTTATCCGTAAGCGTTTGTGCAGGTGCAACCGTAATTGAATCGCCTGTATGCACGCCCATCGGGTCAAGATTTTCAATGGGGCAGACAATTACAACATTATCGTTTCTGTCACGCATAACTTCAAGTTCAAATTCTTTCCAGCCGATAAGCGATTCTTCAATTAAAACTTTTTTGGCAGGACTTACCGAAAGTCCCCATCTTACTTTTTCTTCAAACTCATTTTCATTAAAACAGATGCTTCCGCCACCACCTCCGAGTGTAAACGATGGCCTTATAATGCAGGGAAAACCAATTTTTTTTGCAATCTTTTCTGCTTCTTGAAGGTTTTTTGCATAACCGGATTTCGGATTTTTAAGCCCTACCTTTTCTACTGCCTTTTTGAAAAGTGATCGGTCTTCTGCTTTTTTTATCACTTCGTATTTTGCACCGATAAGTTCAACGCCGTATTTTTTTAAGATTCCTTTCTGGTGAAGTTCAACTGCCAGATTCAGCCCTGTTTGACCGCCCATAGTGGAAAGCAGGGCATCCGGTTTTTCTTTCTTGATGATTTTTTCCAAGAACTCAACCGTCAACGGTTCAATATATGTTCTATCTGAAAATTCGGGATCCGTCATTATTGTCGCAGGATTACTATTTACAAGGACAACTTTGTAACCCTCTTCTTTTAATGATTTCAATGCCTGCGTGCCTGAATAATCAAACTCGCACGCCTGCCCTATAACAATCGGTCCTGATCCTATAATTAAAATTTTTTCTATATCAGTTCTTTTTGGCATAATTTTTTACCATGTTTGCAAACTTTTCAAAAAGGTATTTTGTATCGTGAGGGCCTGGTGATGCTTCAGGATGAAATTGGACAGAAAATATCGGGAGTTTTTTATGCTCCATCCCTTCACAAGTTCCATCGTTCAGGTTAATGTATGTTGGCACAAAATCTCTTAATGTTTTTATATCCACAGCAAAATTATGGTTTTCTGCTGTAATTTCTACCCGACCGGTTTTTAGATTTTTTATTGGCTGGTTTACGCCGTGATGGCCGAATTTCAATTTGTATGTCCTTCCGCCGGAAGCAAGTCCAAGAATTTGATGTCCGAGACAGATACCGAATAACGGCAGGGAGTAGGGAGTAGGGAGTAGGGAGTAGTTGATTAACTTTTTTACGGTCTCAATTGCATATGGCACACCTTTGGGGTCACCAGGACCGTTTGAGAGTAGAATTCCAGATGGTTTTAACGATAAAATTTTTTCAAAAGATGTTTTTGCAGGAACTGTTATCGGACTTAATCCAACATTAACAAGCGATTTTAAAATGTTTAACTTTACACCAAAATCCATAATTACAACTTTTTTATCGTCTGACCATTTCACTTTTCTAGAATTCTGAAATTGTGAAATTCCTGAAGATGTAACTTCTTTTACAAGGTCTCGTTTTATAATATCAGGCGCAAGTTTCAATCTTTTTATCAAAGATTTCTTATCAAAATCCAATGTTGAGATTATTCCTTTCATTGCGCCTTTTTCTCTTATCTTTCTTACAAGAAACCGTGTATCAATTCCTTCAATTGCAACGATTTTATTCTCTTTAAGAAATTGACAAAGCGATTTTTCAGCACGCCAGTTTGAATAGTTTTTTGAATATTCTTTAACAATAAAACCGGAAACATGCGATTTTACACTTTCCATGTCTTCGCTGCCGCAAATTCCGTAATTTCCTATGTGAGGATATGTCATTGTAACAATCTGGCCCTTGTAGGATGGGTCGGTTAAAATTTCCTGGTAGCCGGTCATAGAGGTATTAAACACAACCTCGCCCGTTGTTTCGCCTTCATAGCCGAACGACTCGCCATAAAAGGTTGTACCGTCTTCAAGTGCAATGATTGCTTTTTTTTCCTTCATCTTTGCCGAAGCGTTGATTGATCCCCGGTTTAATCGGGGACAGCGACTACGATTTACGATATGTTTAATCAACAACTATTGTTTCTTCTTTACTTCTACCATTTGAAATTATGCGGATTTTTGTACCTATAAGTTGCTCTATTTTTCTCACATACCGTCGGGCATTGATAGGCAGGTGCTTGAACTTCGTTATCCCTTTAATACTTTTTTGCCAGCCCACAAGTTCTATGTAGACAGGTTTTACATTCTCAACTATTTTTCTTGATGATGGGAATTTTGCCAGCGTTTTGCCTTTATATTCATAGCCAACACAGATTTTTATTTTTTCAAGTTCATCCAAAACATCTAATTTTGTGAGAACAATTTCTTTACAGCCATTTAACATTACAGCATATCGGACAGCGACAGCATCAAACCAGCCGCATCTGCGCGGTCTACTTGTTGTAGCACCAAACTCTTTCCCTTTCGTCTGAAGATATTCTCCTATTTTGTCATTAAGTTCTGTAGGCATTGGTCCTTCACCTACCCTTGTTGTATATGCTTTTACAACTCCTAAAACTTTATCAATTTTTGTAGGTCCGACACCGCAACCGGAACAGACACCGCCAGCAACAGGATTTGAACTTGTTACATATGGATAGGTTCCAAAGTCCACATCTAAAAGTGTTCCCTGCGCACTTTCAAAAATTATCTTTTTGTTTTTTACAACCAAATCATTTATCAGCGATGAAGTGTCGGTTACATAATCTTTGATTTTTTTTACAATGCCAGAATAATTTCTGAAAATTTCTTTTTTTAACTTGGAAATATTACTAATGACTTTTGATTTTTCTTTTAAATTATTTTTCAGTATTTGCTGAAAAATGGTTCTATCAAGATATTCACACATTCTTATACCTGACCTCGCATATTTATCCGCATAACACGGTCCTATACCTTTTTTTGTAGTTCCGATATTCTGAATTTTTTCTCGTAAACCATCTAAAATCCGATGATAGGGAAATATTATATGTGATGAATCCGAAATGAAAAGCCGATTTTTTATTTTTATCCCTTTGCTTTCCAAAAAATCTATCTCCTCAATAAGTGCCTCCGGGTCTATAACAACACCGTTACCAATAATACACTTTTTCCCTTTTTCAAGAATACCCGACGGAATTAAATGCAAAACAAACTCTTTATTATCAAAAACTACCGTATGACCGGCGTTATTCCCGCCCTGATACCGAACGATATAGTCGGCATTCTCCGACAAAAAATGAACAACTTTACCTTTGCCCTCATCACCCCACTGAAGCCCTGCAACTACAAGTGTTGACATCTTATCTCCCCGAGATTTCTACTGCAAGGATTCTTAACGAATCCGCAACAATTTCCGCGGCATCGGTTATGTTTTCAATTGCTTCAATCAAATCATGCGCGACAATAACCTGAGAGATTGACAGGTTGGATTTAAGTATTATCTTTAAGATATCTCTATGCTGGTCGTCTGCAAGTTCCTCTAAACTTTCAACATGAACGCAGAGTTCCAAAATTTTTTGTTCATTTTCTTTCTCAAGTGCCTCAACAACATTTTTGATTTTTTCTACAGAATTAACCGAGGTCTCCATAAATATATTCAGTTCTTTTCCAAATTCTTGCGGTATATCACCGTCCCATAATGCGAGAAACCTGCCAGCGGTATGCGACCAGTCGGCAATCGCATCAACCCGAATTACAAAATTCATCAAATCAGTTTTATCCTGCGGTAGTATCTCACCTTTTACAGAGTCCATCAGAAGTTGCCGTCGTATAATATCCGCTTCATGTTCATACTGGGCAACATTATGAATAAAATTTTTCATGCTTACTATATCATTTCCCGTGAACGATCTAACCGCTTTTTCCAGTTCTTTTACTGTCTGAAGCACTTTGTTAAAATGCTCCTCTGAATGTTCCAAAAGTTCCTTTTCTTTTTTCATACCAATCCATTCAAAAATGTTCCGCATAAAAACCCCCTATTGAGAAAGGTATAAATTAAAGGTTAAAATTTTAAACCTTACCTTTAACCTTTACAAATTCTGAATATATGATAAACACAGAAAGAAATCAAGCCAGAGACAACAGGTGTTATTACCCATGCGAAAACTATAT
>PEVQ01000260.1:0-1455 GCA_002780205.1 Elusimicrobia bacterium CG06_land_8_20_14_3_00_38_11 | reverse complement strand
ATATTCTCGATGGGAAAAATGAAACCGGACAACAATATCACTGGCAACATCAATGCAAACGCCGACATGATCATTGCCACCAATTGATTATCCGTGATGCTGGAAATAAGAATACCCAGCGAAAGCGCCAGCAAGATATATAATATACATTCCGCCAGCAACAGGACGACGCTTCCGTGAAGCGGCACGCCGAAAACGAAAAATCCGAGAAGAAGAATCGTCACAGCGTTAGTAAATAACAGTGCAACGTACGGCACGACTTTTCCGACGATGATCTGTATCGGTTTGAGTGGCGAAACGAGCAGGACTTCCATCGTCCTCATTTCCTTTTCGCGTGCGATTGAAATGGCAGTCATTTGAGCAGAGATCATCACCAGAATCAGCGCCATAATTCCCGGAACGAACATAAACGCGCTTTTCATCTGTTCGTTATAAAGCATCCGAACTTTGGGAATGATCTGCATTGGTGGCGAACTTTGCGAGTTGGACTTGCTGACGTAATCCTGAATGATTCCAGTCGTATAAATGGTGATTAGATTTGCCAGATTGGCGTCGCTCGCATCTGCGATGATCTGAACACTTGCCGTTCCGGTTTTTTCCAGATTTTTAGCAAATTCACCTTCAAAAATGATGACTTCCTTAACCTTGCCGCCGCGAAAGGCTTTAGCGATTTCATTGGGGTTATGAATGTCATATTCCAGTAAAAAATAGCCGGAGGAAAGGATTTTTTCGGTGATTTTCAGGGTAACTTCGTCGTGTGATTGGTCAAAGACGGCGATGCCGACATTCCGGATTTCATTGCTGATGACAAATCCAAAGATCAGCATTTGGGCGATTGGTATGCCAAACAAAATCAGTAGCGTCTGTTTATCTCGGAAGATGTGATGGAATTCCTTTCGGACGAATCCCCCAAAACGGTTCATGTGGCTTGTACCTCCAATGTGGAAGAACGTGCCAGTTTCAGGAAAACTTCGTTCATGTTTGCGACGCCGTTTGTCCGAACCAATTTTTCAGGCGAATCAAGCGCGATAATCCGTCCGTCCACCATCATGGAAACCCGGTCGCAATATTCGGCTTCATCCATGTAATGTGTCGTCACAAAAACGGTAATTCCATCGTGCGCCGCTTCGTAGATCAGATTCCAAAATTGACGCCGTGTGATCGGATCGACGCCGCTGGTCGGTTCGTCCAGAAAGACGATTTTAGGATTGTGAAAGATGGCAACGGAAAACGCCAATTTTTGTTGCCAGCCAAGCGGGAGATCGCGGATTAACTGATTCTTGTAATCGTTCATGCCGAGTTTTTCCAAAAGAATTGTTGTCTGCGCTTTGATTTCTTTGCGTTTCAATCCGTAAATCCCTCCGTAAAAGTGAATGTTTTCGGTGATCGTTAAATCTTCGTACAGCGAAAATTTCTGACTCATGTAGCCGATGCTCCGCTTGATCTGTTCAGTCT
>PEVQ01000177.1:304-8655 GCA_002780205.1 Elusimicrobia bacterium CG06_land_8_20_14_3_00_38_11 | reverse complement strand
ACCATTAAGTATTTTCCTCCATCTCCATTATTTCCAATTTATCCATTTCATGTTTTTTTATTGTACCTGTCCACTTTTTTCTTCAAATTTTATTGCTTCTGCTCTATATACTCTTCTTATTCCACCCTCACTATCAGAAAATTCTTTTAAATCTATTAATATAATTGCGTCTGCTCCAAGTTTTCGCGCTTCATTTTTTAATTTTTCTAATAAATCTTGGTCTGATACTATCCGTTTACTTTTTGTTCTCGCAATAACTATTCCAATTACCTCATACAAAAAGGTTGGTTTTTCATTAAAAACACTGATTGGATTTTCTTTACTTTTTGAAAGATAATATTTCCCAGTTCGCATATAACTTCCACTAACACATCCAAGTGAAAATATTAGAAGTAAAACAATGAAATTTTTCATATTAACCTTTTTTATTATTTACCTGCTACGGTGTTTAGACAAATATCCTTAAGCAAATTTTCATTATTTATCTTTTAATGCTGCAATTCCCGGAAGTTCCAAACCTTCTAAAAATTCCAAAGAGGCGCCGCCGCCGGTGGAGATGTGGGAAACCTTATCTGAAACGCCGGCTTTTTTTACTGCAGAAACGCTGTCGCCACCGCCGATGATTGAAATCGCGCCTTTTGAAGTTGCATCTGCAATCGCTTTGACAACCGCATTCGTTCCTCCTGCAAACTTGTCTATCTCAAAAACGCCCATCGGACCGTTTAAGACGATGGTCTTTGCGGACTTAATGACGCTTTTATATTTTATTATGGTTGTTGAGCCGATGTCCACACCGAACCAGCCGTCTTTTATTTCCATTCCTTTCGTTGCTTCAATGTTTGCACTCGCATCCACTTTATCGGCTATTATATGGTCAACCGGTAACAGAAACTGTATTTTACCGGTTTTCTTCATTAAGTCCTTCGCCAACTCCAGTTTGTCTTCTTCAACCAAGGATTTGCCAACTGATATTCCCTGCGATTTCAGGAATGTATAAGCCATCGCACCGCCGATTAAAATAGCATCAACTTTTTTTGAGAGGTTTTCTATGACACCGATTTTGTCGGAGACCTTTGCACCGCCTAAAATTGCAACGAAAGGTCTTGTCGGATTTTGAAGAGCATCACCAAGATATTTTATTTCTTTTTCAAGAAGAAAACCTGCCGCCGACGGTAAAAACTTATTTACGCCGGCTGTTGATGCATGCGCCCGGTGAACAGTTCCGAACGCATCCTGCACGAAAAACTCCGCAAGTTCCGAAAGTTGCTTGGCAAATTTATCGTCATTTTTTTCCTCTTCGGAATGAAACCGCAGATTTTCAAGAAGCAAAATTTCTTTCGGCTTTAATCCGCCGGCAAGTTTTTTTACTTCGTCACCGATACAGTCCGGCGCAAATTTTATTTCCTGTTTCAGAAGTTCAGAAAGCCGTTTTGCGACCGGTTCTAGCGAAAATTCGGGCGCAACTTTTCCTTTCGGCCTGCCTAAATGCGAACACAAAATAATTTTACAATTCTGCTCAAGGAGGTATTTGAGCGTCGGGAGCGACTCTTTTATCCGCGTGTCGTCGGTGATGTTTTGCGACTTGTCAAGCGGAACATTGTAGTCAACCCGCACCAGCACCTTTTTCCCTTTCAAATCAACATCACGAATTGTAAGTTTAGACATGGTAAAACCAGTGAGTAGTAGTTTGTAGTTGCCGAGCTTGCTCGGCTGAAAATAAGCCAACCAAGGTTGGCAACTACCACTCTTACTGCCTCCGTTATATTCCTTTCTTCATCATAAACTCAATTAAATCAACTACCCTGTTTGAATAACCCCACTCGTTATCATACCATGCAAGAACTTTCACAAAATTGCCGTCAATAACTTTGGTTATTTTTGAATCAAAGATTGACGACAGCGGGCAGTGGTTAAAGTCAATTGAAACCAGCGGCTCGTCGGTATAGCCGAGAATTCCTTTCATTTTTCCCTCTGCCGCTTTTTTAATTTCAGCATTTATCTCTTCAGCGGTGGCTTTTTTCTTCAAAAGAACCGTTAAATCTACGACGGAAACATTCGGGGAAGGAACACGGATAGAGAAGCCGTCAAGTTTGCCTTTTAACTCGGGAATCACAAGCCCGATGGCCTTTGCGGCACCGGTTGAAGTCGGTATCATTGAGACCGCTGCTGCACGGGCGCGGCGCATATCAGAATGCGCCATATCTTGAAGCCGCTGGTCATTTGTGTAAGCGTGAATCGTCGTCATCAGCCCCTTTTCAATTCCCCACACATCATTTAATACCTTTGCCACAGGAGCAAGACAATTTGTCGTGCAGGAAGCGTTTGAAATTACATTGTGATTTTTAGAATTATATTTATCCCCGTTGACGCCGAGCACAATTGTCAAATCCTCACCTTCCGCGGGCGCAGAAATTATAACTTTTTTTGCACCGCCTTTTGTGATGTGATTTTCCGCACCTTTTACCTCTTTGCCCTTTTTGTTGACGCCGTCCTTTTTCAGTGTAAAAAGTCCGGTTGACTCAACAACTATCTCAACTCCGAATTCTTTCCACGGTAATTCCGACGGGTCTTTCTTTTTAAGAACTTTGATTTTTTTACCGTTGACGGAAATTTCATCGTCGGCGGTTACTTTTATATCGCCCGGAAATTGCCCGTGAACTGAATCATATTTGAGAAGATGCGCATTTGTCTTTGCATCAAACAAATCATTTACAGCAACCAGTTCTATATTCTTGCTGTTTTTTTCCAGTATCACCCGTGCCACAAGCCGCCCAATCCTGCCAAAACCGTTGATACCTACTTTCATAACTCCCTCCCTGATAAGATTTTTGCGAATTAGCCACCTACAGTTTTTTTATTTTATAAAAATTTTTTGGAAAAGTCAAGCAAAATCAGAACATAAACTTGAGCGCTGTTGCCGTTTCTTTTGTATCAAAATCATAACTAAAAATTGCGGGCCCGTAAGTCGCTGAAACGGAGGATATTTTAATCCGTTTTTTTAATTCATTGTCTTCTTCGGACAGTTTTTTAACTCCGATAATATTTAAGGTATCGTGGACCTGCTCGTCATAATTTGTTTCGATTTTTATATTTGACGACAGCACAATTTCGGCAAGCACAAATTCGGCGAGGTCCTTTACATCGTCATAAAGTGATAGAACGGAATAAGCGGAATAAACCGGCGGAAATTCTATGAATGATTTATACGGCACATAAATTCCGCTTAAAACTGGCATGACATCGCCGTTTTTGAACGCATCTTTTATACCATCAATTGATTTTTCTTGGACTTTCACAATTGCATAACCTGAATAAGCCGCACCTTTATAGAAATGTGAGTTTGAGGATGAAAGTAAAAACTTATTTTGGTTTTTTATTGCTTTTTTGATTTTCGTCTGACGGAAAAAATCGTAAGGCAGAAAAGAACTGCCGCTGTAAAGTTCAACGCCATCAAAGTTTTGACATCTTATCCGTTTCAATCCGACCTCGCCTTTTTGTACCGGATGCGGAGCAATTGCGAGTCCGCCCTGACGGTGAATTTCGGCTATTGTTTCGCTAACGCTCATATTTTGATAGATATATGTTTTTATAAAAAGTGCGTTGATGTGTCCGTCAGCAAGAGTAATCTCTTCGCCGGGAATTATGAAGAAGTCCTTTTTTATCACTCCGCGGGCTTTTAAGTCATCTGCTATATTTTTTGCGCGGCGGACACCTTCAAAATCGTTATGGTCGGTAATTGCAATCGCGCCAAGCCCTTTTCTATCGGCAAAAATGAGCAATTTTTTAATGTCGGCAACGGAATCATGGGAATAAATCGTGTGAAGATGCAAATCAACGGCAATTTCATCGTCAGCGACAAAAATTTTTTCAGTATTGAGCAAGAAGAAAATGGAATTCGCCGCAAAATCCTGCTCGGCGTATTTTTTCTTTTTGAGATAAATTTGCGCGGCATCCGACGGGTCCGAAAAACTAATCGCATTCAGAAAAAAAATGCCGGCGGATTTTTCGTAAAACTTATTTTCGTCGGAATGCAGGCGGTTAAATTCCGACTCGGAATCCTTCAAATACTGACGAACGGTATCGTTGACTATAATAGGATATTTTCTGTTTTCTTCAAAATCACCCGGCGGATAAAAAATATTCCCGTAGTGTAATTTTTCCGAGATGTAATCGTAGGCATAAAGACAATTAAAAATTAAAAATGTAAAATTAAAAATTAAAAATGTCTTTTTCATCTGTGTAATCAGCATATTTTAGAATGTAATGGTAAGCGACGAGGAAATTTCCATTGAATAATAATCATCCTGCTTTCTTTTCCTGTTTTTAAAGTAACTGCCGGAAGAGCCCAAATTGACTCGTAAATTGTCGGAAATCGTGTAATCGCCGCTTAACGACATTGAATACGAATCGGTATTATTGCTGTCAACTATTTTGTCGGTATTGGTCGCATATTTCAGATTGCTTGTCATTGTAAAACGATTTTTGAGGTCAAGTACCGTTGAAGAAAACGGAATTTTCCATGTTATCGGTTTGGAAATATCGTAATTTATTCCCACCGAAACGGATTGATTCAGAGAGTCCTTCGTTGTTTTGGGAGTTCCGTCAACCTCCAAGTCCTTTTTCCAGTCGTATCTCGGAGTGAACCGCCAATCGTTCCATCTGTATCCGACCTGAAATGCTGCCGCCTGCGATTTTCCATCGGCGGTGATTTTTTTCTGTTTAACATTTTCGCCTAAATTCGTGGAAACGCTGTAAGAAGTAAAGCAGTCAAACTTCCTTATGAAATTGAATCTGTAATCGTAGGAATTGGAAATTGTCTGTGAAAATGTTGTTTTTTCGTCAAACGCATAATCGTCGGCAGTTCGCTTTGTATATCTCAAATTGACCTGCGTGTCCGAGACATATTTTTCAATAAAGAAAAATTTTTCGGTATCGGGAATGGACGCGGTTAAATCGGGCCAGTTCAGCGTTACCGTCTCACTCTGCGTGCCGGTGGTCTCGCTTTTCCTGTCGGTCTTGGAATATGCTGATGTTGTCGTGATGGCTTTTATCGGCGTCAGACGACCCCCGAAGTCCAAAAATTCAAACGGCGAATACCTGGCATTTCCGCGGACAGTGTCGGATAGGGTGAGAGATTCTCGCACGCCGGTTATTATATTTCTCGCCGACAAATTTTTCTCACTCAATTTTTCCCTCACGAACAATTTATTATAAACATATTCCTCTTTATCAACATTCTTGTAATTATCGCCGTCGGCAAGTTCAAAGGAAGAATTTAATGATAATGAATTTATCGGCTTGAAATTGACAATATCTCTCGGTGTCAACGAGACAGAAACATTACCGCCGGATGTCCTGACGACCGTTTTGGTATTTGCTTCGATTTCGCCGGTGGCACTAGTTTTAAGCGGAACGGTAGATACGGTCAAATTATATGTCTGGGTTATTCCGGAATTACAGGATGCAGACGGCGACAGCCACGAAAATATTCTGAATGATGTTGAAAGCGAGGCGGTTTGGGCATCAGTCGTCGGATAGTCCGTCGCTATCTCATCAATTAGCCGCTTTTTCTCACGGACGACGGAAAACTTATATGTGGGCACTAGCGATAAATTTGCAAACGGTTTTACCCCGAACCAGTCGTCAAGCCAGCCCGTCGGCGTAAAAGATGTTTTTCCGGAATAATCCTGCGTATATGTTTGAATATACCAATTGGTTGTGAAATTAAACAAATCCTGAAAATCAGCGGCTCTGTCAAGCGGACGGCCCCTGAACGCATCGGAGCGCGAATAAGACGCTGAAAGGTCGTTGGGCGTCACATAAAGTTTGAGCGGATTCGTATAATCAAAAGTGCCGTTTGCCGTATTCGTTTCATCACGCCGAATTAAAAGATTTGACTCGGTAATTGCCCGTGAATACGACGCGCCGAGGCGCGGAAATTTTTGTATCGTTATAGAGGAGGAACTGTTTCCGGAAATTGTGGTAACCTTTCCTTCGTCCAAAATTGAAACAAGGTTGGGGTCGCCGGTCTGGACAGCAGAAGGTGTCACGGTAACGGTTCTTGAAACTGTCGTGTTCACAGGCATACCAATCCATCTTAAAAATTCCGGCTTCAACAGCCACAACTGCGGGATGTTGAAATAACCGGAGACCTCTTCGGAATCCTGATTTGAAATCTGGGTAGTCAGCGTCTGGAAATCACGGTTGACGAACTTAAATTTTCCGCCGAAGGACGCCCAATCGGGAACTGAAAAATCGGCGTTATACCTGTTGGCATAGCCGGTAATTTTCCACGGCTCGTCTAAATAAATTTCATCAAGCCATATTTCACCGTTTTCAATTTTTGAGCCGGTTTCGTTTTTTATCAAGACCTTTATTTGCGAAATGTTTGTAAGCGTCGGATTGCCGACGATATTCATTGTTCCTTCGTCCGCGGTGACAGTATCCGGTTTTGTATCCTTATTCAAATCAACAAAGTGAAGCGTAATTTTTTTCCACCCGGCCCAGTTCGGTGTAATTTTATGCTCGTAATATGCGGAGTCGGCGCCGAACTGAATAATAAATGTCGCACCTTTGGGAGATGTCGTGATACCGTCTTTAGTCCCGCCGCCCCACAAATAATATGTCAATTCCTTGTGTTTTGAGTAATCCGCCGCACGGGAAAAAGCGGATTTCGTGGTAGCGGTAGAACCGTTTTCAAGCGTATATTTTAATTGAAGCGCCTGCTCTTTTTTATCTTTCAAATCCGTACTTGTAAAATTGTAAAGGTCTTTGTAAAGCGACGGAAAATAATCATAAAGCGGCCCGTAGCCGGTGTTATCAATGTTGTTTATGGCGGATGCAACCATTTCATCCGTTAAAAGTGCCGTCCCATGATAAATCGTCGGCTTTTCCCATTTGTTTCCGACTATTGAAATATCCGAAAGTTGCATAGTGCAATAAGAAGAATCGCCAAGCGGGGACTTCACCGTAAGGCGTATTTGTTTCGCAGTTTCCCAAGTCATTACATCACCCAAGGGGACGATAAAATGTTTCCAGCCGCTCCAATCAATACTTGTATGATTTGTCCCGCTCGCATCATTAAAACCAATTACACCGTCGGGATTCGTAAAAGTTGCCATGTTGAAACTGCCGAGAATGTTATCGTTACGCCTCAAAACACCGTCGCCGTCCAAATCCTCCGTGTCAATTTTTCCGTTATTCGCACCTATTATTGTAATTGAACCATCAGGATGGTGAAACGGGATACCAATATCCTCGCCGGGATTTAAAAGTCCGTCGGAGTTATTATCCTCGGTCTCCATCACTCCGTCGTTGTCGGCATCTTCGTTTAACGAACCGATTGAAAATGTTATATCGTCGCCGGAATTATCGCCGTTGAGCCAGAAATCCAGAAAAAGTTTTTTTGTGTAATCAACGCCGAGACGGGAAATGGAATAAATAATTGACGCCTCTTTGTTCGGATTGAGTTTATATGAAATGTTCAAAACCTGCTGCTTGGTATCCCTTTCATTTTCAGGAACCGACGGATTAATCTCGCCGCTTTTCACATCTGTATTGAGCCAGTAGATAGAACTGTTTGCCGTTACATCGGCGGATATATTGGACGAATATTTCCATGAATCGTCGTCGGACGACATTGTATCCGCCTGTTTAATACCTTCCATATTTTCAATTAAAGCGTTTCCAAAAATGTTAGGATTTCTTACGCTTGAGGCGTATTCGCCGGAAAAGGACGGGTGAAGCGGCAAATCACTGAATGAGACCTTTGAGTCAAATTCATAGACGGAAATACCCTCGGGAGTTGAACGGACATCCGGGGATGTCAGGGGCTTCGCGGGAAAATTATACAGAAAAGTTGAACCGAAAGAAAAATTGTTATACGGGGCGTATTCAACCCGGGTGCCGACGACCGTCTGGTCCATCTGTCCTCCGAACGGCGCCCATTCGTAAGTTATATTTATAACGGTAGTGTCGGTTATTTTTTCCTCGTTTAAGAATGTTATAAAACCTGAGTCGTAATCCAAAAAGTAGTCAACATCCCTGATTAGCGGCTGACCATCCATAATGATTTTTTCCGATTGGGGAACTATATTGGCACGCACGAGATAATTTTTTGCCCTGTATCTGTATTCAGTATAAATTATGTAATTCCTTGTCGGCGAGGTAGCATAACTATTTTGCGGGAACGGTTCCCTGTCGTTGCCGTTTCCGTCGGTAAATCTGAAAATTCCCGCTTCAAAATCCACCTCAACAAATTGCGGATATGCTACATTCGTTGTGCCGATTTTCAGCACTTCGGTTCGGTTTAAATCCAGAACCCTGAATATAAAATTGCCTCTGTTATCATC
>PEVQ01000177.1:0-291 GCA_002780205.1 Elusimicrobia bacterium CG06_land_8_20_14_3_00_38_11 | reverse complement strand
GTTCTTCCGATTGAATAATAATTTTTAAGTTCATATCCAAGCGTTTCCGTCTCGTCTTTTATCAACTTATATGACGCAGAAGGCGAATCATCTATCACCCGGCTGCCGTCTTTTTTCTCATAATCAACCGCTATAACATAATTCTGACCGATTGATTTTCTGAATACAATCACGCCCCGTTCGTAATCAATAGTGTAGTCGCTGCCCGGATATAATAGGTCAGCAACTGAAATTGATGAGCCAATAGTATCATATTGTGAGACGGTAATTGTGGATGTAAGAATTGTATTG
>PEVQ01000071.1 GCA_002780205.1 Elusimicrobia bacterium CG06_land_8_20_14_3_00_38_11 | reverse complement strand
TGTTTCTGTCTCTTTCGTCTGACAGTGCCTCACTAACTTAACCATACCCTATTTCCAAAATCCCCTCATCAAACCGTGCTTGAAGTTTTCCCTCACACGGCTTTCCGATAGCAATTCACCAAAAGCACTTCGGCATAAAGAACTTTACCAGTCATATACGACACGCCAGTTGTAATATAGCCCAAGTTTTCCATACAGGAAATCACTTGTTATTTCCTTCCAGCCATATCCATTTTTGACTTGTCTATGCCTGATAAATCCTCTAACTTTCATCTCTGTATAATCTCGTATTTTGAGAAATATTCTTCCAGAATTGCCTATCCGAAAGTAATTCACCCAACCCCTTACAACAGGATTGAGTTTTTCTACTACTTCCGAAACTTTCACAGGTTTGTTTCGTGTGATTTCTCTTATCTTGGCTCTTATTACTTTCTGTGCTTTGGCTGATGGAAAGCAGAAGGCAACCCTTTTCATCTTTTCCAGTTTTAATCTTTTCCGAAAACTAAATCCAAGAAAATCAAAAGTTGTTTCCTCTGCTGAAATTATCCTTGTCTTTTTGCTGTTTAATTCCAGTCCCAGTTGCTTTAACTCACCCTCTAATAATCGCTGTGGCACTGCCGCACTTTTACTTGTAAGTATCAACAGGTCATCCGCATATCTTATTAGGTGAGCGTCCAGACCATTTCTCACAGAATAATTTTTCCTCTGCCAATTGCTGTCAAGCACATTCAAGTAAATATTCGCCAAAAGCGGACTTATTACTCCGCCTTGAGGTGTTCCTGTTATTTGCTTTCGGATTTTCCCTTCCTCTAACACTCCACATTTAAGCCATTGTTTGATTAGCCGTAGAATTTGTTTGTCCACAATTCGCTGGGCTATCAATTCCAATAGTCTCTTGTGTGAAATGTTGTTAAAGAAATCGGAAATATCCGCATCAACAACATTTACCAATCCCCAATCAAGAAATTTCTTTACTTCTTTTACTGCTTGGTGTGTAGAGCGTTTTGGTCTAAAACCATATGAGCAGTTTTGGAAGTTCGCTTCAAAGATTGGCTCAATCACAATTTTAACTGCTGTTTGAACCAATCTATCTTTTACCGTCGGTATTCCTAACGGTCTTTTACTTCCATCTGCTTTTGGTATCCAGACCCTTTTTACCGCTTGGGGTTTATATGTTTTTCTGATTAACTCTTTTTGAAGTTGTTTCAGAAAACTTTCAACCCCATTTGTTTCAATCATTCCAATTGTCTCATAGTCTACACCACAAGCACCTTTGTTTTCTCTGACCTGTTTCCACGCCTCCTTAAGAATATCTAACCTGCATACTTTGTCATACAGAGAGTAAAAGCGAAATTTCCTTTCTGCCTTACTCTTTAAGTAAAGTTTTCTCTGAAGTTCCCGAACTTTATTCGGAGTTGGTAGTTTAATTTTCATTAAACAATTTCCTGTCCTTCCCTTCTTTGAAAACACTTGCTAAAGTTGAGTTCCTTCGCTCCGTCAAGGTTATGCTGTCCTTAACATCATCACTAATATGAACTCATCCGACACCCTCTTAACTTATTGAACATTTCGGTTTTCTTATAGCCCAACAACTTTCTCTGATTTTATCAGAGGTCAAGTAGGGTCTCCCAAGTTTCCTCTCTTTTCTTTCCAAGCGTGTTGTCCCTGGTACCCCGAAGAAGATACTTGTCTTATCCTTATCTTAAAGACAAGTATTACTGATTTCCCACAAATGCAAGATGGTCATCCTTCTCATTTTAGATTGACGAGGCTACATCTGGGTTCACACATATTACAACCCGCTTGTTTGCGTCATACCCTTTTAGGTATTTTGTCGGACTGCTTGACAATTTTGGATTACTCCTCATTGCCAGTCCCCTGCTATGTGGCTGATAAGTTTTACCACAACCGATACATTTCAGTCAGTTAGAAAAGAAAGAACTTCTTGGCACGATGCACTTCATACATCTCCCTTCCGCCATCTTATTAACCTTCCTTTTTGGTGGATTTTTTGGGATTAGGAAATTCCACCAATGTATTGTAATTTCTTTCTGCTATAAGTTTTGTTGATTTTACTAAATATTTTTAGGGTTGTCAAGATTT
>PEVQ01000147.1 GCA_002780205.1 Elusimicrobia bacterium CG06_land_8_20_14_3_00_38_11 | reverse complement strand
AAAAACAATTGTAAATGTAATGGAAATAAAATCACCTGAGACAAACTCACAACTTGTCGCCGAAGGCATCGCTCTTCAACTTGAAAAAAGGGGCTCTTACCGCCGTGCTATGAAAAAAGCGATTGAAAAAGCGCTTGCATCGGGTGCTCTCGGGGTCAAGGTTATGGTTGCCGGCCGCCTCGGCGGGAACGAAATAGCGAGAACGGAGTGGCTGAGAGAAGGCAGGGTTCCCCTTCACACATTCCGGGCTGATATTGATTACGGTTTTGCCGAAGCGCTTACGACTATGGGAATCATCGGAGTTAAGGTCTGGATATTCAAAAAGGAATTATTCAAAAAGACAGAAAAAGAAATGTTTGCGGAGGCGCGTCTTATTGAAAAACCGGAAGACATTGAAGTTAAGGACGAGCTGCCGCCGGAACCGGAAGAGGAAAAAGAAAAAGAGGAAGAAATAAAAGAAGAAGACGATATAATAAAAATAAAATGAAAGAGGCAGTGAAAGAGAAAGTGGTTAAGTGGATAAGTGGTTGGTCTTTACTAATCACTAATCACTAATCACTAATCACTAATCACTGACGTTAATGTTATCACCGAAGAGAGTAAAATATAGAAAACAGCAGCGCGGCAGGATGAAAGGCGCCTCCAAAGGCGGAACAGAGGTAAGTTTCGGCGAATACGGTCTTATGGCATGCGAGCGTGCATGGATTACGGCAAATCAGATTGAGGCATCCAGAATTGCACTGACCAGGGCGATTAAAAAAAGCGGAAAGGTCTGGATAAGAATTTTTCCCGACAAACCGTTCACAAAAAAACCTGCCGAAACCAGAATGGGAAAAGGCAAGGGGCTTGTTGAAAAATGGGTTGCCGTCGTCAAACCTGGTCGGGTTATGTTTGAGATGACCGGCTTAAAAAAGGATGAGGCACAAGAGGCGTTTAGGTTAGTTTCCCATAAACTTCCTATAAAAACAAAGTTTTTGGAAAGAGGACAATAACGGCAATTAAAAATTCAAAATTAAAAATGAAAAATTCAAAAGACAAAAAAGATATAAACTTAAGAGAACTTACAGCGGATGAATTAAAAGCGCGTTTTGAAGAATCAAAAGATAAATTATTTCATCTTAAATTCGGGCATAAGACAACTCCGCTTAAAAATCCGTTGGAGATAAGGTCTTTGCGAAGACAGATAGCAAGAATTTTAACAATAATGAAAGGCAGGAAGTAGGTTGTGTAGCCCCCGACTTGTAGCCGACCCTTTAGGGTCGGGAATTGGGGGTGAGCGAAGCGAATAGGAAGTGGGAAGTGGTTTTAACTACTCCCTACTGCCTACTCACTACTCCCTGATGTTAATATGAGAAAAACAAAAACAGGTATTGTGATTTCAAACGGGATGAATAAAACAAGGGTGGTGGAGGTTGCGTGGACGACCCGTCATCCGCTTTACCAAAAAGTTATTCGCCGCCGGACAAAATATTATGTCCACGACGAAAAAAACGAAACGCGTCTCGGTGATAAGGTTGATATAATAGAAACGAGACCTATTTCTAAACTAAAAAGGTGGCGAATTGTAAGAGGCAGTGGATAAGTGGTTAAGTGGATAAGTGGTTAGGTTTTTACTAATCACTAATCACTAATCACTAATCACTGGTTTTGAGTGATTCAGGAACGTTCAATCATAACTGTTGCAGATAATACCGGCGCTAAAAAAATAAGATGTTTCCGAATGCTCGGCGGAAGTTACAGAAAATACGCATCGCTCGGCGATGTCATCGTGGCATCTGTTTTTGATGCCCTGCCTACTGCGACCATCAAAAAAAGCGAAGTGGTCAAAGCGGTGATAGTTAGATGCGTTAAAGAGACCCGCCGCCCCGACGGAAGTTACATAAAATTTGATGATAACGCCGCAGTTATAATAAATGATGAACACGAGCCGCGCGGAACCCGTATTTTCGGGCCGGTGGCAAGGGAATTACGCGAAAAAAATTTTCTGAAAATTATTTCATTAGCGCCGGAAGTGGTGTAAAAAAGGCAGGAAGTTGGAAGTGGGAAGTCGGAAGTGGTTTTACTAAGGGGAGCATAAAATACTTTACATGAAAAGGATGTCATTCTGAGCCGAAGGCGAAGAATCTCGA
>PEVQ01000156.1 GCA_002780205.1 Elusimicrobia bacterium CG06_land_8_20_14_3_00_38_11 | reverse complement strand
AAAATCGGTTGACGAAATAAGAAATTTTTTTGGCGACGATACCCTTTATTATTTATCATTAGATGGCTTGATAAAAGCAACAAACATCCCAAAAGAAAAATTTTGTCTCGCATGCTTTACAAGAAAATATCCGGTAAAATAGAAACATCATGAGGGTAGATAATTAAAAAATTAACCGCAGGGTTCGCGGAGATCACAGAGAAAAAATAGAAAAATTAAAAAGATTAGGTTTAAAAATATTTTAAGATTTTCTCTGTGTGCTTTGCGTTCTCCGCGGTGAAAAAAACAACAATGAACATATTAGTAATTGGTTCGGGCGGAAGAGAACACGCTATTATCTGGAAACTTAAACAGTCAAAAAATATAAAAAAAATTTTCTGCATTCCGGGTAACAGCGGAATTTCACAAATTGCCCGGTGTGAAAAAATTGATATTTTGGATTTTAAAAAAATTTCTGATTTTGTAATTGAACACAAAATTGATTTAACTATCGTTGGGCCCGAACTCCCGCTTTCAGAAGGTATTGTTGATTATTTTAACGATAGAAAATTAAAAATTTTTGGCCCTGATAAAAAATCAGCACAACTTGAAGCAAGCAAAATCTTCGCCAAACAGTTTATGAAAAAGTATAATATTCCGACCGCTAATTTTGAAGTTTTTGATAATTACAAAGAAGCCAGAAAACACCTCACATCTCACATCTCACATCTCACATCTGTAGTTGTTAAAGCAGATGGACTCTGTGCTGGTAAAGGTGTTTTTATCTGTAATACAAAAGAAGAAGCCAAACAGATAATAAAAAAAGTAATGGTTGATAAAATTTTTGGCGGTTCGGGTAACAGGATTGTTATAGAAGAAAAACTGGCGGGTGAAGAAGTGTCATTACTCGCATTTTGCGACGGTAAAAGTATATTGCCGTTGATTCCTTCACAGGACCACAAACAAATTTTTGACAATGATAAAGGTCCGAACACAGGCGGAATGGGTGCATATGCGCCGGCAAAAACTTGTCCTGAACTTGTTTCAGGGTCTATATTTGAAAATTTTTTGACCGGAATAAAAAAAGAAAAACTCAACTACAAAGGTATAATCTATGCAGGAATAATGCTGACTGCTGAAGGTCCGAAAGTTTTGGAGTTCAATGTTCGCTTTGGTGATCCTGAAACGCAGGCGCTCCTGCCGTTAATGAAAAATGATTTATTGGATTTATTTTTAGCAACCGTTGACGGCGAACTCAAAAAATATAAAATAATTTGGGTTGATGGATATTGTGTATCCGTTGTTCTTGCATCTGGCGGGTATCCCGGAAAATATGAAACAGGGAAAGAAATTTTTAGGCTTAAAAAAATAAAAGATGCTGTTGTTTTTCATGCAGGGACAAAATTTGAAAATGGAAAATATTTTACAAACGGCGGCAGGGTCTTAAATGTTTCCGCAATAGATACGACATTAGACAAAGCAATTGCAAAAGTGTATGGAAATGTAGAAAAGATAAAATTTGAAAATATGCATTACCGTCGGGATATTGGTAAGAGGAATGCGGATGAACGCGGATAAAAAATTCTGCGTAAATCTGCGTAGTAATCAGCGGTAATCTGCGTAATCTGTGCTATGAAAAATCTGCGTAATCTGTGTTATAAAAAATCGGGTGTGGATATTGACAAAGCGAACAAACTTGTCGATTGGATAAAAAAAAGAGCACCGAAAATCGGCGGGTTTTCCGGACTTTTTCCGATTGACAAAAAAAAATTTATTTCTGCAGGTTGTGACGGTGTGGGGACAAAGTTGAAAATCGCACAAATATTAAACAAACATGATACTATCGGGATTGACCTTGTAGCGATGAATGTCAATGATGTAATCTGCTGCGGTGCAAAACCATTGTTTTTTCTTGATTATTTTGCCTGTGGAAAACTTGATCTCAAAATTGCAAGGTCTGTAATTTCTGGAATAAAAAAAGGTTGTGAGTTAGCAGGTTGTGAACTTTTAGGCGGTGAAACGGCAGAAATGCCGGGGTTTTACAGAAAAAAAGAATACGATTTAGCGGGCTTTGCAGTTGGAATTGTGGAGAAAAAAAAT
>PEVQ01000169.1:1383-3904 GCA_002780205.1 Elusimicrobia bacterium CG06_land_8_20_14_3_00_38_11 | reverse complement strand
TTTTTTCTCGCCTCTAATTCAGAGTCGTAATTTGCTACTTTGTCTTCAAGATATTTTTTTTCCGTCTCAAGTTTTTTCTGCCATATATTGTTTGACTCTTCAAGTCGCCGGTGCATTTCCTGCACAATTACCGACTTTTCCGACTCAACTTTGGCAATTTTATTCTGATATTCGCTTTTGAGTTCTTCCATGCTTACTCGCCACTTATTATCCTTCTCAGCAGAAGAACGCTCAATCTCTGATTTCTTTGATTCAAACTCTTTTGTTATATCAGAAAGTTTGTTTTCCAAAAACGCTTTTTCTGATTCCAATTTTTGCTGCCAGCCAATATTATTTTCCTCCAACTTTTTATACATTTCCTGCTGTAAAAATTTATTTGCCGACTCAATTTGTTTAAGACGGTTTTCGTAATCGCCTTTGATTTTTTCAATTTTTATATTCCATTCCTCATTCCGCTCGCGAATATTTTTTTCAAACTCCGCAGATTTTTGAGCAATTACCGATTGGTAGTTTTTTTCAAGTTCATTTTTTGAAGAAACCTCTGCCGATAAATCTGCAACTACATTATCAATCTTTTTTAAAAATTCCTGTTTTTGTAATTCTTGTTCTCTATTTAACCGTTCCTTTAATAAATCAATTTCTTTTAAGTGTTCTTTTTCTAGAAATGCTATGCGGGCTCTCCATTCCTGCTCAATTTTGTTTTTTTCGTCAAGTGATGAAGACAACCGTTTTGTGTACTCAGAACTCAGTATTTCAATTTCGTTTCTGAACTTCATTTCCAGTTTTGCATTTTCATTCAGGGCGTCAGCAAGACGTTTTTCAAAGTCAGAACGAGCATTAACTTCTTTTTTCTCAAAATCAGA
The DNA here is from genome assembly GCA_002780205.1 of Elusimicrobia bacterium CG06_land_8_20_14_3_00_38_11. Lineage (GTDB taxonomy): Bacteria > Elusimicrobiota > UBA8919 > UBA8919 > UBA8919 > UBA8919. The sequence goes on along the minus strand of PEVQ01000169.1, from coordinate 3,041 downwards.
TGTGAGCAGGGCAATTTTTTCTTCTTTTTCAAGAATTGCTTCTTCATAAAATTCATGCTGTTTTTTTATCTCTTCCTGCAAAGATAATTTGACGGATGCTGTTTCTTTTTCTTTGTCGGCAATTAGTTTTTCAAACCTGTTGCGTTCCTGTAAAAGCAGTTGATTTTCACTGTTTATTTTTTCCGTAAGTTCCTGAATTTTTCCTCTCCACTCATTATCCCGCTCTCTTATATTTTTTTCAAACTCCGCTTTTTTTGTTAAAATTTCATGCTCTATGATTTTCTTTTCGTTTTGAAGCAACTCTGCTTTTCTTTCATAGTCCACCTTCAACTTTTCCACCGATGACTTCATCTCGGTTTCCAGACGGTTTTTGTCGCTATTGTTGAAAGCGATCTGTTTTTCGTATTCGGTTTTAAGAAGCGATTCTCTTTCCAAAAACTGTTTTTGAAGGGCGGCAATTTCCTCCTCTTTTGATTTCTGTTTTTCATTGGATATTTTTCTTTCCGACTCCATCTGAATAACTAACGCTGTGTTTTTACTTTCTACCTCCGTTACAGCAAAACGGAACTGGTTGAGTTTTACCTCGTAGTCGGCTTTCACCTTCGCATCGCTTAAAAGAATTTCCGCTTTCGCCGATGTAAGTTCGCTCTGAATAGTCAGCACACTTTTATTATAATTTTCTTTTGCGTCGTCAAGTTTTGAATTAAGCGAATTTATCTCGTTCTGTCTTTTAAAAATTTTGTCGGTGAGTTCCCTGCTGATTTTTTCTTTTTCCAAATCCGCCTGCCTTAAAATCGTCTCTTTTTCCGATTGAAGCGACTCAAGTTTTGATGTAAGTTCTTTCTCTTTCTGCGATGACCTTAAATACACCTCCGCCAGTTTGTTTTCGTATTGTTTCTGCAGTGATAAAAGTTTTTCGGCAAGTGATGACTCTAATTTTGTTTTTATCGTCTCAATTTCACGGGAGGCATTTTCCTTGACACTTTTTAACTGGACATCTTTCATCGCCGCTTCCAGCCGCACCGATGTCGCCTCTTCCTCTTTCGCCTTTAACGCCTGGAGAAACGTTTTTTCACGGGCTTCTTCTAATTTTGATTGAAGTTCTTTCAGCGCAAGTTCCGCTTTTAATTTCTCTTCTTTTAATTCCGCCTCTTTTTTCGCCCGTTCTTCCTCTTCTTTCAACTGTCTGACGGCAAACTCATCCAAAACGGTCTGAGAATCACTCTGTAAAGATGCTAATTTTTCTTCCCAGAGTTGTTTTTCTTTTTCATGTTTCGTCTGAATTTCATCAAGCATTTTAGAAAGTTTAAGACGCGCCTCTTCCATTTCCTGAAACCTTTTTTCATAATCAGCAGACGGGGACGCGATGGCAAACGAAGTCGGCTGAGCCCCGAAAGACGGCGACGGTATGAAAGTTGCGGGAACATTTTGAGGAGAGGGCGGCAAATCCAATGACGGCGGCGGAACAATATTATTATCCGACGGCATCGGCATCGGCGGCAAAGGTCCCCCAAAAACATCTTTTTTTTCTTCGTTCATTTTTTCCTCCAACCATAATTTTTTGTCTTTGACGGGATTAACAGGATCTTACTAACAAGAGCGGAATATACTTTACATGGAAGATGGTGTCATGCTGAACTTGATTCAGCATCTATAGA
>PEVQ01000169.1:0-1360 GCA_002780205.1 Elusimicrobia bacterium CG06_land_8_20_14_3_00_38_11 | reverse complement strand
CATCTATAGACCCTGAAACGAGTTCAGGGTGACAGACGAAGTACTTTACGGATGTAAAGTATTTTATGCTCCCCTTAGTAAGTCCTGTCTATCCTGTAAATCCTGTCAGATTATTTTAGTTTTGTGCTTTCTTTTATTTCGCTGTCATTCTTTTTTGTTTTTCATTATTAAGCCAGTCCTTTAACTGCGTATTAGACGGATTCGCCGCGAGAGATTTTTCATATGATTTTAATGCCTCATCTATTCTTCCTTTTGAATACAGGCAACTTCCGAGATACTGCCACGCCTGCCAGAAATTGGAATTGTATCCCACCGAACGCTGAAAATAATGAATTGCATCGTCAATTTTTCCCGAAGAATAAGCGGTAATGCCCGCATTGTAATACTCAATCGCCCTCTGCGGGGATTGTTGGGTTTGTTGAGTTGACGGGGTTGATTGTGCTGATTGAGTTTGTTGAGCCGTCTCGGCTGTTTTATACTCCTCGCCGAGGTCAAGTTTCTGAAGCCGCCCCTCTATTTCCACGCCTTTTTTTTCACCCGAAACAACCTGCTTCAAAACAATTTTTCTTTCCTTTTCCATTTTCTTAACCGTTTTTTCAATTTCTCTCTGGACCTCTTCAATCTGCTGCTGTGTAACGGGTCTGCCGAAATCCATTTCCTCTTTTAACAACAGCCGACCGCCTTCCGACATATTCGCCATAACCTTCGCAGTTACTGCCTCCGCATTCGCACCTTTTAACGCAATCGCAAGCTGGTCGGTCTTTACTTCTCTCATAATAAACTGAACCGTCTGGTCGGGAAGATTCGCCAAATCCTCAAACATAAATATATTTTCGCGGACTTTTTTGGCAAGCCGCGGCGACTGTTTTTCAAGCGTATTCAACATTTCAAGCCGAACCCTGTTATCAACCTGCTCAATTATTTTTATGAAAGCATCTATGCCACCGACGAGAAAATCAATTTTTTTCTTAATCTGGTTGTGAATTTTATACACATCTTCTTCCGATGTAAGTTTTACGCTTGCGATACACAGGGCGGTCTGAAGTTGCAAATCGGAAGGAAGCGAACCGATGACCTCCGCAGAAAGTTCGGCATCAAGATATGTAACGATAAGCGCTATAACCTCCGCCTGTTCTTCCTGTATAAGATAGATAAGATTTTTCAGGTTTTCTTTGGTGATGTATTCAAACGGTTTCTCCTTCTTTTTCATCTTCCCGTCCTCCTCCTCGCCTTCTTTGATTTCTACGGAACTTCCGGCTGCGCCTCCGCCTCCGCCACCTCCACCGACACCGCCACCGCCACCAGTTGTCTCACCTGTTGATTTTGATTCCGTTTTAGATAGAACGGTGAACTCGCCGCC
>PEVQ01000194.1 GCA_002780205.1 Elusimicrobia bacterium CG06_land_8_20_14_3_00_38_11 | reverse complement strand
GGTTTCCAGATATTGCTTTTGAGGGAATTTCTGGTTATATTTTCCGACAATGAACTGATAATAGGCATATTTCTTTTTAACTGGATGCTTGTTGTCGGTGTTGCCTCTTATATCGGCGAAATTTTTATAAAGCGAATCAAAAACATAGAGAAAATTTTTGAATATTTGGTTTTTTTTGCCGCAGTTATTATACCCGCAGACATATTTTTAGTCGGATTGATAAGAAGATTGTTTCAGAAAACCCCTACCGAAATGCTTGGATTGATTTCCGCATTTTCATTTTCTTTTTTTGCTGTTTTTTTGATTTGCCTGGTTTTCGGATTATGGTTTGTTTACTGTGCGAATATACTAAATCTTTCCGAAAAAGATGTTGCCCTGCCGTCGGGTAAATTATATGCTGTTGAAGTAGCAGGATGCGTTTTCGGCGGTTTTTTGACAAGCATTTTGTTAGTCAGGTATTTTAGCCCGTTTCAGATAAGTTTGATTTTTTCTATTTTAATATTTTTTGCACTTTCAGTTTATTTCTCAAAAAAATATCTATTATTTCTGGTTTTTTTTGTGCTGCTGTTTTACAAATCAGATAGGCTGGGAAAGTTTTTAATATCATATCAGTGGAAGCCGTTTAATGCCGTTGAAACAAAGCATTCTATCTACGGTAAAATCACTGTTTTTAAAAATGGGGATGCGGTTGATTTTTATGAAAATTCAAACAGAGTTTATTCAACCATTTTATCAGCCAAAAACGAAGAGATAACCCACATCCCGCTTTTATTATTACGCGGATGCAAAAATGTTTTATTATTAGGCGGTGGTTTGAACGATATAAGAGAAATATTGAAATACCCCGTTGAAAAAATTGTTTATGTAGAACAGAATCCTGTTCTTGTTGAGTTGATTAAAAAACATTCCGATGACAGGATAAGAAGTTTATTTGAAAATTCGAGGGTAAAAGTTATCTCAACAGACGGCAGATTTTTTATAAAAAGAACGGCGGATATATATGATTGTATTATTTTGGATGTTTCGCCGCCTTTAACCGGCACCGCCAACAGATATTTCACAAAAGAGTTTTTTTCGGAAGTAAAAAATATTTTATCGGGGGAAGGGCTTTTTATTTTTCCGCTTTTATCGTCTGAAAATTATATGTCGGATGAACAGAAACACCTTACTGCGTCTATTTTTAAGACGGCAAAAATTGTTTTTAGTTACTGCGAAGTTATTCCCGCATCAAATAATTATTTTATCTGTTCTATGAAAAAATATAACATTAGTTCTGAGATGTTAAAAGCAAAAATTGCCGGAAAAAAGGTTGAGTTAAAATATCTGACCGATTTTTATGTAGATTATATTTTAAGAAGTGACAGGTCGGTAAAACTTGAAGGATGGGCGAATGAAAAACAAAAAGAGGTTTCGTACAATACAGATTTCCATCCTGTAAGTTATTTATATGGGTTGAAATTGTGGCTTTCTTTTTTCGGTGAAAAATTATTTCCAAAAATGGATATACATTCCGCCGCAAACACTGTATTTGTTTTCACGGTTTCTTTATATTTTTTGACAGTTTTATTATTTGTAAAGATAAAAAAAAGGATTAGCGAGTCGGTTGTTGTCGTCATCAGCGGTGCTTCTATGGTATTGGCGCTGGCGATGATTTTTGCTTTCCAGTCGGTCTACGGATATATATATCAAAAAATAGGTATTCTATTGTCACTTAATCTTTTGGGAATAAGTGCCGGGAGTTTTTTGTCGGAAAAATATTTCAAGAAAAAATGTAACAATATAGTTGTAATTAAATTGGCGCTCATTTTCATGGTGATTTTTTCTTTGATTTTAACTTTTATGTCTGGAAACGGATTGTTTGAATCTGCATATCTTTTTTATCTTTTTGTTTTAATATCAGGTTTTTTTATAGGATTTATTTTTCCGCTTGCGGTAACTGAAAATAGAATCGGCAAATTTTACGCCTTGGATTTGTTAGGTGCGGTTATCAGTTCTATTTTAGTAAGTTTAATTTTTATTCCTTTGTTCGGCATTACCGCGACCTGCTTTTTTGTGGCAGTATGTTTATTTCTATTGACATTTTTTATTTTTTTTGTAAAATAGCAAAGTGTAACCTTCGACATACTACTCAGAGCGGAATATACTTTACATTGGTG
>PEVQ01000068.1 GCA_002780205.1 Elusimicrobia bacterium CG06_land_8_20_14_3_00_38_11 | reverse complement strand
AATTTAGCAATTATTTCTTTTTCGGAATTTAATAATTTTGACGTTTCCGCTCCGACGCTCGCAGGTAAAGTTTTCTGATTTTTCCGCAAGGTTTCAAAAACCTTTTTCGTGAGCGACCGCTGCGACTGATAAAGAGAATGCTGCTCAAGTGCGGAAAACGGCTCGGCGGTAAAATACGGATCCTGCGTTTCATTATTCAGCGATAGATGGAGTTCCGCCGTTCTTTTTCCCAAAAGCCGCACCATCTCCAAATAATCGACGCCGGCCATTTCGCGAATCTGCGGCGGAGGAATAATATAAGCCGCCTCTAAAATGGAAATCGGCGGGGACGGTATTTTTTGGATTTCCGTTTTCCTTGCAAGTACTCTCTCATAATACCTTTCCAGTGAATCCAACGAATATTTCCATGCGTCGCCGTAATTTGCAACGAAACTTTGAACTATGCCTATAACTATCGGCCTAAAACCGGATCTTCCGTATTCAATCGCCCCCGCGAATAAAGGCGTGTTTCTGAAGGATGTTTTTTCGGTAAGAAACTTTCCGATTTCAAGTTCGGGATTTACGCCTTCTTCAAGTTTTCTGAAAAGTTTGAAAATCAGTTTATCGCCGTATAAAAACGAAGTATTGCTCTGTTCTACTTTTAAAATCTGTGATTTTTCAAGCGACGGAAATTTGTCGGGTTGCAAAAATGTTTTCAAAAACTTTCCCGGATACGCTGTCAGTTTTCCATGCGAGCCGTCGGCACTGCTTTTTTTTGCAATCATCAAAAGAATATTTTTACGGAACGACTGGTCAAAAGTGCCTTCATATATAATTCCGTCGGCATCGCCGCATTTTAATTTTGATATAACCGCTGCGGGATTTTCTTTTATAATTTTTTCGGATGCGGATTTTGATGCAAAACTTACCGGAAGCAGATATGTCTCCGATAGTCCCTCTACATATAAAACTTCCAGAAAAAGCAGGTGCGCAACAGCGGAATTTTTTCCTATCGGTATGTCTTCCGTAATTTTTACCGACTGAATTTTTCTCGCCTTTGACCTGAACCATCTGCATCGTTCCAAGTATAAAGGAAGCAGTTCGTTTTCATAAAATAGTTTTTTTGTGTTTAGATTATTATTTCGCAAGATGAACGGTTGTTATCGGGAACGGGATTGTTATATTTTCTTTGTCGTATTTGACTTTAAGCCGTTTGATGAATTCATGGGTGATTAAAAATTTGTCAGTGAACTCTTTTCCTCTCAAAATTACCGAAAAGTTTATGCTGGAATTTGAAAATGTATGGTATCTGATAAACGGTTCAAAGTTTTGAGCGCCGCCTGCGACCGTTTTCAGAACATCCTTCGCGACCTCAACGGTAACATTTTCAACCTTTTCCAAATCGCTTGAATAATCAACGCCGACTTCAATCAGAATCGCCGAATCCTTCTCCGGAATGTAATAATTTGTTACAATTGTCTGCGAAAGTTTGGAATTGGGAATCATAATTATATTATTGGAAAGTTCCCTTATTTCCGTGTTACGCCAGCCGATGTCAAAAACATAACCTTCCTGACCGCCTTCTAATTTAATATAATCGCCCACTTTGATTTGTTTTGAAAGTGTTATGTGAAAACCAGCAAAAAGATTGGAAAGTGTGTCCTGCAAGGCGAGTGCGACTGCAAGACCGCCGACGCCCAACGCAGTGATAATCGGCGCAATGGAAATGCCGAGTTTTTCAAGCAGGATGAGAAAACCGACGATAATTACCGCCCATCTTGCAACATTTTGAGTCAACGACGGCATCTGCATCGCACCTTCTTTACCGGTGATATAAATATTTATCACCCCGCCGATAATTTTAGCAACAACCAATGTGAATGAAATTATCCATAGCGAAATCAGAATTTTATCGGCAAGTATAACGGTTTTGTCCGCAACAGGCATCGTTTTAATTGTGACTGAAATTCCGATTATAACGCACCACAGCATAAACGGATTTTTTATCGCTTCTGTGACGATGTCATCAATATTCGTTTCCGTTTTTTCCGTGATCTTTTTCAAATACAAAAATAAAATTTTTCTGATAATCAATCCGGCGATTATTACGGAAATAAAAATCACAGCAGGCTTAAGATAAGTAATCCAGTTCATTTTTAAAACCTCCGTTTTATTTATGGTTCTGTAATTCAGCCACAGAACCACACAGAATTTCACTGAAATTAAAAAATTAATCTTTTAAATT
>PEVQ01000058.1:338-3719 GCA_002780205.1 Elusimicrobia bacterium CG06_land_8_20_14_3_00_38_11 | reverse complement strand
CTACAAAACAAGTGGGGATTTTTTTTATTTGCAATTTTTTATTTTTTTTGGTATAATAAATAAAATTATTGAAAAGAGAAAATAGATAATCGCAAAACACAAGCGAAACTAAAACGCCATAATGTAGCCCCCAGTTTCAACTTGGGGTGAGGGAGCGAATATGATGCAGAATAACAGAAACAATTTAATTCCAAGAACACTTCCGCTTTTGCCGGTAAGGGATGTAGTAATTTTTCCGTTTATGGTGCTTCCTCTGGTTGTCGGCCGTGAAAAATCGCAGAAGGCATTAGAAACGGCTATGTCCGGCAACCGTCTTATTTTTCTTGCCACTCAGAAAAAATATCAAACGGAAGACCCGGGTGCGGCGGATATTTACGAAATAGGAACTGTTGCAGAAGTTCTTCAATTATTGAGAATGCCGGACGGCAGCGCTAAAATTCTTGTAGAAGGATTAGTCAGGGCAAAGTTCAGCGATTTCAAACTTGTCGCCGGCAAAAATTACATTGAAATAAATGTGGAAAAAATTGAGATATCCGTCGAAAGAACCCCGAATGTTGAAGCGTTGATGAGACAGGCAATTCATCTTTTTGAGCAGTATATCGGATTAAATCCGCGGCTTCCTTTTGAAACGATAACTGCACTAAATTCAATTGAAGAACCCGGTCGCCTTGCCGATATGATAGCGGCTCATCTGATAATAAAAAATGCTCAAAAACAGATGATTCTTGAAACCATAAATCCTGCCCAACGTCTCGAAAAAATAATTGAAATACTCAACAGTGAACTGGAAATTCTCAACATTGAGAAAAAAATACAGTCAAGAGTGAGAGGTCAGATTGAAAAATCACAAAAAGAGTATTATCTTACCGAGCAGATGAAGGCAATTCAGAAAGAACTCCGTCAGAAAGATGAAAATGCGAGAGAAATAGACGAACTTCGTACAAAAATAAAAGAATCCAAAATGTCTAAAGATGCGGAAACGGTTGCGCTCAAAGAACTCGCACGGATGGAAAAAATGATGCCGTTTTCTCCCGAGGCAACTGTCATAAGAACTTATATTGATTGGCTGATTGTTCTGCCGTGGTCAGTAAAGACTGAAGATAATCTTGATTTGAAACATGCTGAAAAAATTTTAGAAGATGACCACTATGGACTTGAAAAGATAAAAGAAAGAGTAGTTGAATATCTTGCCGTCTGTAAAATGACGAAAAAACTAAAAGGTCCGATTTTGTGTTTTGTAGGACCACCCGGCACTGGTAAAACTTCTATTGGAAAATCAATTGCCCGTGCACTTGGCAGAAAATGTGTACGGATATCTTTAGGGGGTGTTCGTGATGAAGCGGAAATAAGAGGTCATCGCCGCACATACATTGGCGCACTTCCGGGGAGAATTTTGCAGTCGTTAAAAAAAGCGAAATCAAAAAATCCAGTTTTTCTTATGGATGAAATAGATAAGTTAGGAATGGATTTCCGCGGCGATCCGGCTTCGGCATTACTTGAAGTTTTAGACCCCGAGCAGAACTTCACATTTTCCGACCATTATTTAGAAGTTGATTTTGACCTGTCGGATGTGATGTTTATTACTACGGCGAACACACTTTTTTCAATTCCGCCAGCTTTAATTGATAGGATGGAAATTTTGCGTTTTGCCGGTTACACGATGGAAGAAAAAATTCACATAGCCAAAAAATTTCTTATTCCCAAACAACTTAAAGAACACGGTCTGGCCGACAAACAACTGGAAATTACCGACGAAGCGATAAAATTCATCATAAAAGAATATACGCTTGAAGCAGGTGTTAGAAATTTGGAAAGAGAGATAGCCAATACTATAAGAAAAGTTGTCAAGGAAATTGTGCTTGGTAAGATTAAAAAGGATATCACAGTAACCGAAAAAAATGTCAAAAAATATCTCGGAATTCCGAAATATCATGCCGATAAAAAATCGGAAAATCAGGTCGGCATTGCGACCGGTCTTGCGTGGACCGAAGTCGGCGGCGACACGATGTCAATCGAGGTTTCCGTGATGAAAGGCAAAGGCGTACTTATTCTGACAGGCAAACTCGGCGATGTGATGAAAGAGTCGGCGCAGGCGGCGCTTTCATACATTCGTTCAAATGCAAAAAAATTCAAAATAAAAGAGAATTTTTTCAAGGACAAGGACATTCATATTCATGTTCCCGAAGGTGCAATTCCGAAAGACGGCCCGTCTGCCGGTATCACAATGGCGGTTGCGATGCTTTCCGCCATAACCGACAAGCCGGTAAAAAAAGACATAGCAATGACGGGCGAGATTACGCTTCGCGGCCGGGTTTTATCAATAGGAGGGCTTAAAGAAAAAGTTCTTGCGGCTTACAGGAGCGGAATAAAAACGATTATTATGCCGTTTGAAAATCAGAAAGATATGGAAGAAATTCCGAAAGAAATTGTCGGTAAAATAAAATTCATAACGGTAAAAATGATGGATGAAGTTATTGAGAAAACACTGGGGGTATAAAATGATTAAAAAACAGTATTTGATGATTCCGGGTCCGACAATGGTTCCGGAAAGGATTTTAAGAGCGATGGCCCGGGAGATGATAAATCACAGGGGGCCGGAGTTCGCAAAAATTTTGACAGGCGTTACCGCCGGTGTTAAAAAATGTTTCAAGACAAAAAACGATTTATTCATAATTCCGTCGTCGGGTTCAGGCGGAATGGAAGCGGCAGTTGTAAATATTCTGTCGGAAAGCGACGATGTGCTTGTTTTGAATATTGGTGCTTTTGGTTCTCGGTTTGTCAAAATATTGAGAGCGTTCCGTGCTAATGTTGACGAAATAAAATTTGAACGCGGTAAGGCAGCAGATATTGAAACCGTAGAAAAAAAATTAAAATCAAAAAAATACAGTGCAGTGTTTTTTCAGCAGAATGAGACATCAACAGGTGTTTTGAACGATGTAAAATTACTCGCGGAAATAATAAAAAAGCAGGGTGCTTTAGTAGTTGTGGATGCGGTATCCGGACTTTTAACCGCGGATTTAAGAACAGAGGAGTGGGGACTGGATGTCGTCGTTGCCGCTTCGCAAAAAGCATTTATGCTTCCGCCGGGACTTTCGTTTGTTTCATTTTCAAAAAAGGCCTGGCAGTATTATGAAAAATCAAACATTCCGAGATTTTACTGGGATTTTAAGTCAATGAAGGATTTCGCGGATAAAGGCCAGAATCCGTTTACGCCGCCCGTTTCACTTTATTACGGACTTGAAGAGTCGCTTAAAATGCTTGAAGAAGAAGGTCTTGAAAATGTTTTTGAACGGCATAAAAAGTTGCGTGATTTAACAAGGGACGGTCTTAAAAAACTTGGTTTGAAACTTTTATCTACTGACGATGTTGCATCCTGTGCTG
>PEVQ01000058.1:0-261 GCA_002780205.1 Elusimicrobia bacterium CG06_land_8_20_14_3_00_38_11 | reverse complement strand
TTGGCCGGCGGTCAGGAGGACTTGAAAGGCAAAATTTTCCGCATAGGACACCTTGGCTACTGTTCAGAAACCGATATAATGGTTTCACTTGATGCCATATCAAAGTGTTTGTAAAATATAGCTTAATAAATTTTGGTTATTTATGATAAAACATTTTTCAGATAATGAAATTAAAGATACTTACAAAATGATTTGCGATTATTATGATAAGTATTTAAAAATACACGGAGTAAAACTTCCAAAATTAACTGATAGTAAAGG
>PEVQ01000141.1 GCA_002780205.1 Elusimicrobia bacterium CG06_land_8_20_14_3_00_38_11 | reverse complement strand
CTCTGTGTTCTCTGTGGCAAAGTTTTTATTAATATCTCTTTTTTATTACTGTTGTAATTTGGCTAATAGTTTTTTGAAAAGTTCTAAATATTCAGGTAAGCGAGAAAAAATATGGTCGGAATGTTCTTCTTTGTAAAGATGAGCAGATAAGTTTCTATCATCAATCATTTTCAGCCATTTCTCATCATGCTCAATCAGTCCTAACTGAAAGGCAATCTTAAAACAGGCACGAGGCGAGCCGCATTCAAGTCTTTCCTGACTCGCATAGATCTTAATTGACTTCCATGCTAAATCAAAACAAAGTTCAAATCTTTTTATAGCGGAATCGCGAACAATTGCAGTTTTATCTAAAAACAAGACCTCAGTGAGAAGTTCAATTATTTTCTTAAAATCTTCTAAAACAGGTGAACTCATAAATATTCTCTGTATTTCAATGTCGCTATTCTAAAATCATCCGATACATTTTTAAAATCAACAAAATCAATTTTATAAAGAGTTGGCAATTTATCCAATTCTTCTTCAATATCAAGTTTTATTTTAACAGGGAGTTCTTCAGAACCCTCAATACCTATATCAATATCAGCCCGTGGAAAATTATTACCTTTAACACGGGAGCCAAAAAAGAAAATTTTGTAATTTCTTAAATCCAGATATTTAGTAATAATTTGCTGAATCTCTTTTTTTATTTTTTCAACCGGATAGCACTCAATTTTCATATATAAAATTATATCAAAATTCTAATGATTAGTCAATAGTTTTTGGAAACCCCGTTCAGTTTTTTTATAACATCAACTATTTCCGAAATATCTTTCAAATCGTAGTCGGCGCCCGTCGGCGGTGCATCCGAGTGCTCTCCCCATCTTGCGAAAACCGTAACCATTCCTATTGATTTTGCTCCCGGAATATCCCTTTCAGGCCAGTCGCCGCAATACACAACTTCCTGTGGTTTCAGGTTTAATTTTTCAAGCGCAAAAAGAAACGGTTTTGTGGACGGTTTTCTTTCGCCGGTATCGTCAAAAGTTACAACTATATCCAGCCATGGAGTAAGATGAAGCCGTGATAGACGATTGTACGCCTGCTCGGCAGGTGCGTCGGAAATTACGCCTATTTTCAATCCCATTCGCAGAATGTCCCTGATGGTTGATTCAACATGCGGGTAAGTGTAGGTTGCCATATCCCGTCCGCGCTGGTATCCGATGATTCCGCTGGATAAAATTTTTTTGTCAATTTTTCCGATTTTGTTGATAAGTGATTGTTCTAATGCCGACTGACTTTCTATATTTGTTGACCAATAGACCCTGAAAACCTCGTCGTACATTTCCTGAAACGGGACATCCAGCCCGACATTTATCATGTAGTTGCATGCCATCTCAACCGCCATTTTCTTCATCCGCATAAAATCAACCAGCGTATTATCCAAATCAGTCAAAAATGCTTTAATCATAAGTTTTTATTATACTCAAAATTATTTGACTTTTCAAGCGTATTTTTGTAAAATAAAAAAAATGAACATTATTCTAACCGGTTTTATGGCAACGGGGAAATCAGAAGTGGGAAAAGAACTCGCCCGTTTGCTGAAAATGGAGTTTATTGACACCGACGATTTGATAGAAGAAAAAGTTGAAATAAAAATCTCGGAAATTTTTGCAAAAAAAGGTGAAAAGTATTTCCGGGATTTGGAGTCGGAAATCGCAAAAGAGGTCGGTGGATGGGATAATTACGTAATCGCAACCGGCGGCGGAATAGTTTTAAAACAGCAAAACATAGACGCTATGAAAAAAAACGGAAAAATTATTAATCTGACCGCTTCAGTGAAAAAAATCCTTGAACGCGCTCAAAAAAATTTCGCCAGACCGCTCCTCAATGTCAAGAACAAAAAATCAGAAATAGAAAAACTTTTGTCGGAAAGAAAGCCGTATTATGAAAGATGCGATTTTTCTTTTGATACGTCGGAAACGACGCCGGAAGAAGCCGCAAAAAAAATAGTTGAGATATTGAAAATATGAAGATTGTTGAAGTAAAACTCGGTGACAGGTCTTATCCGATACATATCGGTTTCTCGTTGACGCATATAGGCGATGCTCTGAAGGAAAAAAACTTTTCGGGCAAAGTGCTTGTTATTACAAACATTACCGTCGGCAAACTTTACGGCGATATGGTAATGGAAAGTTTGAGTAATGCCGGATTTGTTGCATCAATCACGAAAATTCCCGACGGTGAAAAATACAAAACGCTTGAAACCGTTAATAATTTATATCAAATTTGTATGGACAATAAACTTGAAAGAAACTCTGTGATAGTTGCCTTGGGCGGCGGTGTTGTAGGCGATATCGCGGGTTTTGTCGCTGCAACTTTTATGCGCGGACTTCCGTTTGTTCAGGTGCCGACGACCCTTCTTTCTCAGGTGGATTCCTCCGTCGGCGGAAAGGTCGGAGTAAATCACCCTAAATCAAAAAATATGATAGGCGCATTTTACCAGCCGTCAATGGTCTATACAGATATTTCAACGCTTAAAACACTTCCGGAAAGAGAGTTCAATGCCGGTCTTGCCGAGGCGATAAAATATGGAATTATCCGGGACAAAAAATATTTCACCGTGCTGGAAAGGGATTTAATGAAAATAAAATCGCTTAATTTGGAGCGGGTTGAATATACCGTTTGGCGTGCCTGTCAGTTAAAAAAATGGGTGGTGGAACTTGACGAAAAAGAACAGGGGCTTCGTGTGATTTTGAATTTCGGACATACGATAGGGCACGCAATTGAGTCGGCGACAAACTATAAATCGTATCTGCACGGTGAAGCGGTATCAATCGGTATGGTTTGCGCTGCGAAAATCGCCCTTGAATTGGAATTGCTCGACAAAATGTGGGTAAGGCGTATTGAAAAGATTTTAATCCGCGCCGGACTTCCCATAAAACATAATTTGGAAGTTGATAAAATTACAGAAAAATTCGTTTTTGATAAAAAAATTCAAGATAGTAAAATCCGTTTCGTGTTACCCAACGGGCGCCCTGGTAGAACCGTAATAAAAGATGCTGTGCCGGAAGATATTATAAAAAAAGTTTTGGAAGAACAACGAGAAACCATATAACAAATGTCATACAACATTTGTTGTATAATATCGTCTTAAAAAATGGGGGAAATTTATGAAAAAAATTCTTATTATTCACGGGCCAAATCTTGGTTTGCTTGGGTTACGAGAGCCGGATATTTACGGGAAATTTTCGCTGGAGGATATAAACAAACAAATAAAAAAACTTGCGAAAGAAAAAAAAGTTTCAGTTGACATACTGCAATCAAATCACGAAGGCGAAATAGTTGATGCCATCGGAAGTTCCCCCAAAAAATATGCTGCAATCGTAATAAATCCTGCTGCCTACACGCATACATCCGTCGCGATACGGGACGCAGTCGCTGCGATTGATATTCCGGTCGTAGAAGTTCATCTTTCCAACATTTACCGTCGGGAGGAATTCAGGCATAAGTCATTGCTTGCCGCCGCCGCTACAGGGCAAATTTCCGGCTTTGGAGTTAATTCCTATCTTCTGGGTGTGCTTGCCGCAATAGAGTTGATAAATAAATGAAGTTACGATTAAAAAGTTTGCGAAAAAAAATCGTTTCTAAAAAACTGGATGGATTTGTTTCATTTGATCCGTTAAACATTTTTTATCTAACGGGTTTCCGAGCGGAAAATTCTTTTGTTTTTGTTTCCCCAAAAGATATATACTTGGTTGTGTCAGAGTTAAGTTATCCGTCGGCGAAAAAACATTCGGATTGCAAAATACAGATAGCGACCGATACTTTTTTTAAAAAATACAAAAATAAAAAAATAGGATTTGATAACGGTATTTCAGTTGCCCGTTTAGAGAAACTCAAAAGGGCTAAAGGTGTTAAGTTTGAGAGTTGCTCAAATTTTGTTGAAGATGTTCGTCTGATAAAAGACCGAAGCGAACTCTCAAAAATAAAAACTGCCTGTAAAATTTCTAAAAAAGCGATTAAATACGTCTCAAAAAAACTTAAAGCCGGCATAACGGAAAAAGACCTTGCCGACGAATTGGAATATTTTTTAAGAAGAAACGGCGCTGAAAAATCGGCATTTGATATAATTGTCGCATCAAGAAAAAACGCCGCAGACCCTCACCATAGACCAACGGATAGAAAAATTCAAAAAAACGATATTGTTCTTATTGATTTGGGCTGTGTTTATCAGGGATATAATTCCGACTTGACAAGGACACTTTTTTTAGGTAAAATAAACAAACTTGCTGAAAATATATTTGAGGTTGTAAAAGAGGCGCAAAAAAAAGCGATTAATGTTATTAGAGACGGCATATCTTGTAAAAAAGTTGATTTTGCTGCAAGGAATTTCATAAAAGAAAACGGTTTTGGAAAATATTTCATTCACGGGACAGGCCACGGAGTCGGAATTGATATTCACGAAGAGCCGTCAGTTTCTGCAAAATCCGAAACGGTATTAAAAGCAGGAATGGTTGTAACGGTTGAGCCAGGGATTTATATCCCGAATAAATTCGGCGTTCGCATAGAGGACACGGTTTTGGTAACAAAAAGCGGTTGCGAGGTTTTAACAAAATAAAATTTGGAGGACAAGATTATGCCACAAACACAAGCGATAGCAAGAGTTTTTATGCAGGCGTTTAAGTCACTGCCATATCAGGAAAGGGAAAGTTTTTTAGGAGAACTTGTAAAAAATAAAAAATATCGCGAGGACTTAATTGATCTTGCTATAATTGAAGCAAGACGGAATGAGCCATCCCGACCCTTTAGGGAATATTTAGCAGAACGCAAAAAAAGAGTTCAGAAGTGATTTACACAATTAGGATTAAAAAGTTAGCCGAAAAAGAAATTGATAAACTTCCCGTTAAAGTTCATCAAAGGGTATCTGATTCTATCTTGAATTTGGAGAAAAATGCAAGACCAATGGGCTGTATAAAACTTCATGGGAGTACCGATGGTTATCGCATCCGTGTTGGGGATTATAGAATAATTTACACGATAGACGACAAAAATAAAATTATAGAAATTAGCGATGTCGGACACAGAAAAGAGGTTTATAGATAATTGTGAATAATAATTTATGAAAAAGGCATTGGCAGTTTTAAGTATTTTAATATTCGCTTTTACTATATCCTGCAAAAAAGAATTATCAAAGGTTCAAAAAGAAGATTTGATTATTGAAAAACTTATAGAGAGCAGTGAGTTGTTTAACAAAAAAGAATATAGTAAATCACTAAAAGTTTGCAAAGAAATTTTATCACTTGATTCTAATAACACCCTTGCAATGAAAAAAATAGGGTCTATTTATTATATGAATAATTTTCCGGAAAAAGCAAAAGAAATATGGGAGAAAGTATTAAAGAACAATCCCAACGATCAAGAAGTAAAAAAGGGTTTGGAATCATTAAAAAAACAGTCCAAAACCGAACTTGATATAAAGGAAATAAAATGACAGATACTTCTGATTTTAAAAATGGATTAACCATAAAAGTGGATGGAGCACCGTGCATAGTTGTATGGTTTCAGCATCATAAACCGGGAAAAGGCGGGGCTGTAATGCGTACGAAACTAAGAAATCTTGAGACGGGGGCAATCACCGAGACGACTTTTAAATCCGGCACAAAGTTTGAAGAAGTAACGCTAAAAAGAATTAAGAAACAATTTCTGTATTCTTCGGGTGACGATTATACTTTTATGGATATGGAAAATTATGAGCAGATAACCATTCTGAAAGAAAAACTTGGCGATGTCGTAAAATTCTTAAAACCCGATGCGGAGGTTGAAGCGCTTTACATTGACGATAAATTTTTAACGATGGATTTGCCTTTGAATGTGGAATTAAAAGTTGTTTCAACTGCTCCGGGATTCAGGGGTGATTCCGTGTCAAATTTGGTTAAACCCGCTACACTTGAAACCGGGATTGAAGTCCAAGTTCCGCTTTTTATTAAAGAAGGCGATGTTGTAAAAATTGACACAAGAACAGGCGAGTATGTAGAAAGGGTAACAAAATGACACGAAGTGTCATTCTGAGCCGAAGGCGAAGAATCTCGGTGTTAAAAGGCGAGATGTTTCGCTACCGCTCAACATGACATATCAACGGTAATCAGCGTGTCAGCGAAAGCGAATATGGAAATAGAAAAAATAAAATCAATTCTTGACGCTATAAAAGACACCGATATAGAAGAAATCTGGTTTGAAAAAGCCGGCGAAAAATCCGGTTTCAGAAGAAAAGATATTTCTTTTTCTCCATGCGAGCCGTCGGATAAAATCATCCCGGGGAAATCAAATATTCATGATAAAGAACCGGTTCCAAAAATTTCGTTGTCTCAAAATCAGATTAAATCAACAATGGTCGGAACATTTTTACGTTCTGCCTCACCCGGCGGTAAGCCGCTTGTTGAAGAAGGTGATTTTGTATCAATAGACCAGAAGGTTTGTATAGTTGAAGCGATGAAAGTTATGAAAGAACTGACTTCACAAGTCGCAGGAAAAATCGTAAAGGTATTAGTTGCCGATAATCATCCGGTTGAATACGGGCAGCCGCTTTTTGAGGTGGAACCGCAGATAAAAGCAGATATTAACGCCGATAAACGCGGATAAAAAGTTCAGTGGAAATCAGCGTTGTAGGGGCGAATTTATTCGCCCTCAAATCAGCGGTAATCAGCGTCCAAAAATATGTTCAACAAAATTTTGATAGCGAACAGAGGCGAAATAGCGGTAAGGATTATCCGTGCCTGCCGGGAGATGGGTATAAGAACTGTCGCCGTGCATTCCGATATTGACGCCGAATGTCTTCATGTAAAATTTGCCGATGAATCCGTTTGTATCGGTCCCGCGCAATCTTCGGAAAGTTATCTGAACATTGCAAATATAATTTCAGCCGCGGAAATAACCGGCGCCGATGCGATTCATCCGGGATACGGTTTTTTATCGGAAAATACATATTTCGCCGATGTCTGTGAGTCGTGCGATATAAAATTTATAGGTCCTACCAAAACCACAATTCAGCAGATGGGAGATAAATCCACGGCGAAGAAAACGATGAAAAAAGCCGGGATACCGACTATTCCCGGAACGGAAGAATGTATCACCGCCGAAACCCCGAAACTTTTTAAGATCGCAAAAAAAATCGGTTATCCTTTAATTGTGAAAGCATCAGCCGGCGGCGGCGGTAAGGGAATGCGCATTGTCCCGTCGGAGGATTCACTTAAAAACGCAATCATTACCGCGCAGACGGAAGCAAAAGCGGCGTTCGGGAACGGGGATGTCTATCTTGAAAAATATCTTGAAGAACCTAAGCACATTGAGTTTCAAATTTTAGGCGATATAAAAGGGAATGTGGTTTCTTTTCCGGAAAGGGACTGCTCTATTCAAAGAAGGCATCAGAAATTAATTGAAGAATCGCCGTCTAACATTTCACCGAAATTGAGAAAAAAGATGGGACATTATGCTCGGCTTGCCGCAAAAGCCGTTAATTATTTTACCGCCGGCACGATTGAGTTTTTAGTTGATAAAAAAGAAAATTTTTATTTTATGGAAATGAACACTCGCATTCAGGTTGAGCATCCTGTAACGGAAATGGTTTCGGGAGCTGACCTTGTTAAAGAACAAATTCGTTTGGCGGCCGGCGAACCGTTGGGATATGATTATGATGATGTAGTAATTAAAGGGCATGTTATAGAATGCAGAATTAATGCGGAGGATTCGGAAAAGGATTTTATCCCGAGCCCCGGCAAAATTGAATCGGTAATTTTTCCCGGCGGTCCCGGTGTTCGGCTGGATACCCATATTTATAACGGTTATACCGTGCCGTCGGTGTATGACAGTTTACTCGCAAAATTATTGGTTATTGACACGAAAAGAGAAAAAGCGATTGCGAGGATGCAACGCGCGCTGTCGGAGTTTGAAATTACCGGAATTAAAACAACTATTCCTTTCCACAAGACGACTTTGGCGAATGACTATTTTAAGAAAGGGGAGATTTATACGAATTTCATTCAAAAAAGGATTTATAATGAAAAATAAAATCGCTCGGGAGCAAATTTTCCAGACCTGCCTACCGGCAGGCAGGCACGCTCAGCCGCCCACCCTGTCGGCTTCGCTCTAATCGTCGCTCTTGAAAGCGTAGTCGCTCCCTGCCTACCGGCAGGCAGGCTCAAGGGTCTGGGAAAATTTCTCCCTCGCTCCGAGTAAAAAAATGATAAAAATGAAACAGAAAATCTTACAAATTATTGACGATAGCATTGCTGTAAAAGAAAAATCAAGATCACTTTCCGGTGTAATTGAGAAAATTGCGAGAGTAATAATAAAATGTTACCGCGCCGGCGGGAAAGTTGTTGTTTTCGGAAACGGCGGCTCCGCGGCTGATGCCCAGCATATAGCGACCGAATTAGTAAGCCGTTTTGAAAAAGAGAGAAAATCGCTTAATGCCGTTGCACTTACGACAAACACATCCGCAATTACCGCGATTGCGAATGATTACAGTTTCGGTAAAATTTTTTCAAGACAGGTTGAATCAACGGTTGAAAAAAAAGATGTAGTGATTGCGATTTCCACCAGCGGAAATTCAAAAAATGTTGTAGAGGGAGCAAAACAATCAAAAAAGCAGGGTGCAATTATCGTCGGATTTTTAGGCTGTGATGGTGGCAAACTGAAAAAGTTGTGCGATATTCCGCTAATAGTTCCGTCAAAAAACACTGCGCGGATACAAGAGATGCATATTACCGTCGGGCATATTATTTGCAAACTGGTTGAAGATGAACTCTTCTAAAATCAAATCACAAAATCAAATTTCCGAAATCGCCAGAAAATTAAAAAAATCCGGTAAAAAAATTGTTTTTACTAACGGTTGTTTTGATATTCTGCATATAGGTCATATTCGGCTTCTTGAAAAAGCGAAATCGTTAGGGGATATTTTAATAGTCGGGCTTAATTCCGATGCCTCCGTAAAAAAAATAAAAGGCAAACATCGTCCGATAATTCCCGAGAATGAAAGGG
>PEVQ01000062.1:9081-12496 GCA_002780205.1 Elusimicrobia bacterium CG06_land_8_20_14_3_00_38_11 | reverse complement strand
AATAAAAATATAAAATTTGTAGGCACGAATTCATTCGTGCTATTTTTATTTTTCAAATTTTTAATTTTTAATTGCCGTTAAAAATAAAACAATGGCTAAAAAAATAATACTGGTTTCCGATGATGTTGAAGAAACGCTGGAATTATTAAAATACTCTCTTGAAATAGCGGGTTACTCGGTTATTACGGCAAAAAACGGGGAAGAGGCGTTAAAACAGTCGCAGGAATTGAGACCGGATTTAATAATTCTTGATATTGTTATGCCGAAAATAGACGGATATACCGTTAACTCAAAACTGAAGGAAAGCGAAAAAACCAAGGATATTCCGGTTGTTATTTCAACCACGCGCGGGCTGATGTCAAAAATGTTTTCAACCGACGGCAAAACCAAAATAGACGGTTTTTTAGAAAAGCCGTATACCGTTGAAGACCTTTGGTCAAAGGTAAAAGAAATTCTTGAGGATGGACTCTGGTCAAAAGATAAATGAAATTCTTGAAAAATTTTGCCACAGAATCACACAGAAGAGACACAGAAAAAAATTCAGTGAAATTCTGTGAAATTCTGTGGCTTATCTTATTTTTCTGCCAGTTATTGTTTGCCCAGCAATCACCGGATTTGTATTTTAATACGGCAAGGGATAAATATGTCGGGGGTGATTTCGTAGGCGCTGCTTCCGACATAAAAGAATCAAAACAACTTGGAAAAAACGATGAAGAAATTAAAACGCTTTCCGCTCAAGTGGCGACCTCTTTTTTTACCGCCGCATGCGAGAAATACACGGCAGGCGATTTATTCGGCGCTGTTAACTATTTTGAGGCGGGTTTAGAACTGAAAGACGACCAATCGGCAAAGGATATTTTCGGACTGTGTTTATCAGAAATCGTCTACAAATTTTATTCCCAAAAAAAGGACTATCAAGCGGCGATTCCCTATCTTGAAAAACTGACGGCGCTTTTTCCCGCCGACGAGGAATATAAAAAAATGTACGAAACGGCGAAGCGGAATATCATTCGCGGAGTGGAGGCACTGCCCGGAGTCGCTCCTAAAAAAGACACGAAGCAGATAGAACAATTGTTTGAACTTATGGAGACCCGTCTTCAGAAACAGGAAAAATTATTGAGCGGTTACAGCGCCAAACAGCAACAATTAGTCGGCAGGATAATAGACAATGCCCGTAAGGAGAAAGATGAGTTTTTATCACAGATAAAAAGCGAGATAGAAAATGAAAATAAAAAGACAAAAAATATTTTTGTATTTTCTACGAGTGCGGCGGTCGGCTTCGTTATTTTTATCACATTTTTTCTTGTATTTTTACTGGCAAGATACCTGAAAAGCGGCTCATCCGTTATTGTTTTTAGCAATCGGAAGAATGCGATGGAAACATTATCAAAAACCGCGAAACGCTTAAAAATGTCCGACGCAAAAAAAGAAGAAAAAATAATTGATGCCGAACCACTTTCCGAAAAAATGGCATTAAGTATCATTGAAAAAGAGATGTTTGCTAATCATTCGCCTATTTCGGACACACCGGCGGCCGAAGGTATTCTCAATTCGTTTCTTGAAAGTAAAAATAGCGATATTGCGGCAAAAGCCGCGGTGTCTTTATATAACTACAATCCCGAAAAAGCGCTCACAGTATTAGAAAAACTTCTGTCGGAATCCGATGAGCAAAAACGGCTCGCAGCCGTCAGAGCGTTAGGTGAAATCGCCTCTTCCGTTGCGATAAATATGCTGTTGAGCAATCTGTCGGGTGCGGGAAAATCTGTCCAAAGAGAAACAATCAAAATGTTGAGAAACATCATGGTGATGAAAAAATCCGATATAACGGACGAACTTCAGAAAAAAATAAAAAATACGCTCTATTCAATGAAAGATACATGGATAATAGAATAAAGAAACGCGGAACAGACGCGGAATTGTAGGGGCGGATTTATCCGCCCTTGATTGTAGCGTCCAGTTTTAACTGGACGAAAAGAGTCATTTGAGGTTGATATGGAAAAATATAAAGAAGAAATAGACGCACTTCTGTCGGAAATAAAAGATAAAATTCAGTCGGGTTTTGGTTATACCGATGACGAAAGCGTTAAAACTGGTTCCGACTACCGAGCGTTTGCAGTCGCTACTGTTATCAAAAGAGCGATGTCGGAGTTATTTAAAAAACTGGATGAAAAAATGACCGCGTGGAAGGAGGAAATTGAAAAAACTAAAATGCTCGCGGCACAAAAATCGGAAGAAGCAGACCTTAGGGTTAAAAGTGTAGAGTTGCCATTCAAACGCAAACTTGAAGAGTTGGACAACGAAGTCAAAATTCGGGATTCTGAAATCAAAAGTTTAAGAAATAAGCAAAACTTGTTACTCGCTGACGCTCATAATAAACTGCTTGAAGCCGACAATCACTGGCGGGAAAAATATACTCTCGTGGAAGAGGAGATCCGAAAACTTGACAGGCAAAGAGAAGAAGAAAAAACTCAATTGCTGCTGAAACAAGAAACGAGAGAGAAAGAATTACTTAAAAATTTTAATGAAAAAAGGGATTTGCTCGTCAGTGAATTTGAGCGGAAAGAAAAGGACTGGGCAGATGAGTTAAATAAAAAACAGCAGACATTAAAAAACGAGATAACGATGTTGAGAGAAAATCTTGAAAATATTATCAGAGAAAAAAACGAATTGAACCTGAGCATAACTCAAAAACATTCCGAGTGGCAAAACAAACTGTTGAAAGAAGAAAATGAAAAAAACGGTCTGAAAAATCAACTGAATTACAAACAGGCAGAAATCGGGGATTTAAAAAAAGAAATTGAAATCGAGAGGCAGAAAGCGGAAATAAAATTGGAACAGGTAATGCGGGAACACCATACTTTTATGGAAGAAAAGGATAAGGAAAAAACGGGATTGCTCTCAAAAATCCGCTCTCTTGAAAATGCATTGGAATTATTGCAGAAAGAAACGGAAAAAACAAAGACCGTTTTAGAGAAAAAAATCTCCTCATTTCAGACCGAACTTCAAAAGAAAGAAAACGAAATTGATTCTTACAAAAGAAAACAGGAAAATACGAGAGGCGGGATAGAAGAGGGACAGAAAGCCCTGCTTTTGAAAATTGAAAATTTGGAAAAGGAAACCGAAACACTGAAAAAAGAAATTGCGATAAAAGAAGCACAGTGGCAGATTAGGTATCAGGAAAAAATCAAGGAAAACAATATTTTGAAAACCCGCCTGTCATGGGAACAAGACGAAAAAAACAAGAATGATTTTTTACATTGAATAATTTTACAATTAAAGTCATCCCGCGAGCGTGATAGACGCCGAAATGACCGGAAATATTTTAGCGGTCTTTTTTTATTTGCATTTTTTTATCTTTTTTTGTATAATTAAATTACGAATAGAGACACACGAATAAAGATACACATCACGAACA
>PEVQ01000062.1:0-9046 GCA_002780205.1 Elusimicrobia bacterium CG06_land_8_20_14_3_00_38_11 | reverse complement strand
CAGCATGACACCAAAGAAGCAGTCATTCTGAGCCGAAGGCGAAGAATCTCATTCGTGAACATTCGTGATAACATTCGTGATGTGTTATTCGTGAAAGAGGTTCTAATATGCTAAAAACAGGTTCGGAAATTTTTATTGAGTGTTTGTTGAGGGAAAAAGTGGAGGTTCTGTTCGGAATCCCCGGCGGTTCGGTGATTCCCATTTTTGACAAAATTTATGATGCAGTGAGCGAAGCGAACAGTAAAATCAGATTTGTTCTGACTCGACACGAGCAGGGCGCCGGACACATGGCGGACGGATACGCACGCTCAACAGGAAAAGTCGGTGTTTGTATCGCGACATCGGGTCCCGGTGCGGCAAATCTTACAACCGCGCTTGCAACCGCTCATATGGATTCAATTCCGCTCGTTGCATTTACAGGTCAGGTTGCAACTTCGCTTATCGGAAACGACGCTTTTCAGGAAGCGGATACGACGGGCATAACCCGCTCTGTGACGAAACATAATTTTCTGGTTAAGGATGTGAAGGAACTTGCAAAAACAATTCGCGAGGCATTTTATATCGCAAAAACGGGCCGTCCCGGTCCTGTGCTTGTTGATATTCCC
The DNA here is from genome assembly GCA_002780205.1 of Elusimicrobia bacterium CG06_land_8_20_14_3_00_38_11. Taxonomy (GTDB): domain Bacteria; phylum Elusimicrobiota; class UBA8919; order UBA8919; family UBA8919; genus UBA8919. Next base: position 8,441 of record PEVQ01000062.1, on the reverse strand, counting down.
GTTGATATTCAGAGGGCTGAATGTGAATTCATCTGGCCGGAAAAAATAGAAATTCGCTCCTACAATCCGGTTTACGAAGGACATATCGGCCAAATTAAAAAAGCGGCGGATTTGATAAACTTGTCAAAACAGCCGCTCTTGTATGTCGGAGGCGGCGTTATTTCTTCCAATTCCTCGTCGGAGTTATTATCAATTGCTGAAAAAATTCACACACCTGTTACAACAACGCTTATGGCAATAGGGAGTTTCCCGCCTGATCACCCGTTGAACATTTTCATGCCGGGAATGCACGGTAATTACGCCGCAAATTTATCTTTTCAGAATTGCGATTTAATAATTGCAATCGGCGCCCGTTTTGACGACAGGGTGACCGGAAAACTTTCCGCCTTTGCTCCCAAAGCAAAAATCATTCATATTGATATTGACCCTACATCTATCTCCAAAAATGTTTCCGTTGATGTGCCTGTTGTCGGCGACGCAAAAAAAATTCTTACGGAACTTATAAAACATTTGAAGAAAAAAAATAACCGCGACTGGCTTAAAAAAATCTCCGAATGGCAGAGGGTCAATCCGTTCACATATAAAAAAGATAATAAACTCCGTCCGCAATATGTTATTGAAAAAATTTCAGAAATAACAAAAGGCGAGGCGATTGTTGTAACGGAAGTCGGACAAAACCAGATGTGGTCGGCGCAGTTTTATAAACCAAAGTTTCCGAGACATTTTTTATCGTCGGGCGGTCTCGGAACAATGGGCTACGGTTTTCCTGCGGCAATCGGCGCCAAAATTGCAAATCCAAAAAAGACCGTTATTGATATCGCCGGCGACGGTTCAATTCAGATGAACATACAGGAACTTGCAACCGCTGTCTTGAATAACATAAATGTGAAAATCGTAATACTTGACAATGCCTGTCTGGGAATGGTTCGTCAGTGGCAGGAACTTTTTTACAAGAGGAGATATTCCGCAGTGTGTCTTACTAAACCCAACGGATGTCTTGCGAGTGATGCTTCCGCCAAAAGACCTACATGGATGGTGCCGGATTTTGTGAAACTTGCAGAAAGTTACGGTGCTATTGGAATCAGGGTTAGTAAAAAAGAGGATGTAGAAAACACACTTATTAAGGCACTGAAAATTGACAGAGTAGTGGTGATGGATTTCATCGTTGAGGAAGAAGAAAACGTGCTTCCGATGGTGCCGGCCGGCAAAGCGCTTGATGAAATAATAACCAGTTTAGCTTAAGAGAACACGGAACAGACACAGAACAATTCCGAGTCAGTTCCGTGTAGGGGCGGATTTATCCGCCCGCTTCCGTGTCAGTTCAGTGGTTTTATGAAGGGAAAATGAAAAAGAATAGAAAAACGGATATGATTAAAGAACAAACTACAATGTTCGGAACATATGAGTTTCCAACAACAGAAGAAATAATTGATGTATATTCAAAAGAGTTTGAAAGTTATGTGACTCCAAAAGGTGATACAACTTTTGGTTTCTGGATGCAAACCCTTGCTGATCTGGAACTTTTAAATTTAGAACTTAATGGACTGACAAATAACTATTCAATAGATTCGATAAACAGAACTGTTAAGTTAAATGGTAGTATCAAAGAATTGAAATTACGGATTGCACATCTTGAAAAAGTTAAAGGCGAAAAAACATTATACACGGACTTAATGGATAAATTTGGTGATACAAACGCATATGCTTTTCATAACCTGTATCCATATAAAGGTAAATTTTATCCCAGGATAGCAAGAACTCTGATAAATGCCTTTGAACTGAACGAAAATTCAATAATTCTTGACCCTTTCAATGGTTCGGGAACAGCAACCCATGAGGCATCTTTAATGGGAATAGAAAGCGTTGGAATTGATATAACACCAATTGGAACAACAATTGCAGAGGTAAAAAATGAACTCTTATTTGCAAAAGAAAATGCTTTGAAATTTTCTATTTCTGATTTGCAAAAAGTTTTTGATTTAATAGAAAAGAAAAAATGGAAGCATCAAAATTCGTTGATTCACAAACTTATGCTGTTAATATATTTTGATACGATTGATGCATTTGTTAGAACAACCAGATATAATAGAAAAGGAAAGGTGGGTTTATTTATTGAAAAATTCAATTACATAAAAAATTGTTATGATAAATTAATAGAGATAAAAAATAAATTTGGATTAAAATTCAAAAAAGCAGAACTTATTGAAGGTGATGTGTTAAAATTGAAATCAATGAAAAACATGGAACAAAAATTTGATGCTGTAATTACGAGTCCGCCTTATTATTTTTCAATTGACTATGTAGGCAAAGACAAAATCGCATATGATTATCTTGGAGTAAAAATGCCGGAAGTTGAAGGTAAATATTTAGGTATGAAAAATGAAATTACTAATCACCCGATGTATAAAGATTTACCAGTAAAGGTGATAAAATATTATGAGGATTTGAAAGATGCAATAGAAAACATTTTTTGGTGTTTAAAACCAGAAGGTAAATGTGCGATAATTGTTGGAGATAGCACTGTAAGTGGTAAGAAAATTCCGACAACAATAATGACAAAAAAGTTCTGTGAAGAAGTCGGCTTTAAGTTTGAGAAGTTAATATTTAATCCTCTTTTAGGTGCAAGAAACAGAGCAATCAGAGGTGAGAGCATAATAATTTGTCATAAATAAAAAAATAAACTATGTTAGTAAAAAGAAATATGTTGTGTGTAAAAAATAAAGACAATTTAGATTTGGGACTGAAACTTCTATATGAGCCCTACAAGAATATTCTTGAAAATATGGTTGAGCTTTGCCTTAAGGTTGAAAAAAAAGAATTTGACCCGGTTGCACAAATTTATCATGGTTTGGCATCTGTTCCTAATGAAATTAAATATTACTATGAATCGCTTTTGGGTGTAACTTCTTACTATCAACACAGCAGCGGCGGCGAAGCCAAGTATTTGGAAAAGAAACTCTCATCAATTTCACACACATCTACTGTTGGAGTTGAATTAAAAGAAATGCCTCTTTGGTTGACATATTCAGAAATTTTTTGGAAGCGAGGAATCTATACTTCCAAAGCGTTGACTTCTCAGAATAAAAGTATTCTTAGAAAAACAGAATGGAATTGGATAGGTGAAGAATTAGATAATTGCACAATTGATTTAGCAAATTTCCTAAAAAGTAAACAGAGAGTTGTTTTTTGTGAAAGCAAAACTTCAACGCAAACCGGAGGTGCGGCAGGCCGAAGAGAAATATGGTCAAAAAAATTCAGTATTATTATGAGACATTTTAAATCAGAAAAAAACCTTTTTACAGATGCTACTGGAAAACAATATACACTTTCTCAAATGTTTCAGAAATTTGGTTTTTCTTCACTTGAAATGTTCATCGGGATTCTTTTTAATGTTGATGGGACACCAGCAACATTAAATGGAGATGTTTTTGCTTCATCTAACAGAGAAGTTTTTAAGGAGCTGAAGGAAATCGTTGCTAAATCTATCAGTTTTGACTTAGTTGAGTTGGATGAAAAAAATTTTAGTTGTACAATAAAAACGAAAAAAGACAGGTTTATAATAAAATTGTCTGCTTTATATGGTAATGATGTTCCATTAAGTTTATTTGGAACACCTGACTCAGTGAACAACCTGCTCCTCTTGAAGTTTGATGATATGTGGCTTGGACAACTGATTGCAATATCTGAAAGGTGTTCTCTTCTGAAACATAGTAAAAATTGTATGTCAATTTTCAAGTCATTATGTGAAAAAGATTCAATATTAAGAACGAAATTTGATAAAGTTATTCGTTCTGAATTAAATGAAAAAAAAATACAAGATATATTAAATTATCTAAAAAAGGAATATAGAGACATCTTTACTGATGAAATAATTCCTGATAATAGAAACAGGAGAGATTATATTGCTGATATAATTCAGGTATTGGCATCCGCTGAATCATAAAATTGGGGGGTTTATGGAACATATAATTTTTTCAACTGGCGTACACTTACAAGCGGTAAAATGTATTATTAATGGAAAAAAGCAATGGCGTTGGGTTGCAGTAGGTTTTGAAGATGATAGTTTTCTTAACGGCAAAACTATTAATCCAATGGAATATGCTAATGAGTCAAGAAAAATGATTCAGAAATTTGATTGCAATTGAAATTTTGAAAGATTATGAAAAGAAATTTACCGGCTAAAATCAAAACATTGACAGAGTCAGAAAACAGAGAAATAAGAGAATTTGTTGAAGAGGTTGTCAAAAATTTTGCGACACAAATTTACCTTGTAAAACTTTTTGGTTCTGCTGTACGAGGCGAACTTAAAAAGGACTCGGATTTAGATATTTTTATTGTAGCAAAAAAGAGAACATTTGACTTGTTTAATAAAATTGAAGATGTAGCAGGTAATCTATTTTTTAAACATGAAAGGTTAATTTCAATAAAACTTTACGGATTAAAACAATATAATTATTTAAAATATTTAGAAACACCTTTCATAAAAAATGTTGAGACAGAAGGAATTGTATTATGGAAAAAAAGTTAAAAATTAAAGTTGAAAAATTTTTACAAAAAGCAGATAAAAAGATTAAAGCATCAGAAAAACTTTTTGAGAATGAACTTTATGATGATACTTTGTCGCGAGCTTACTATGCGATGTTTTTTTCAGCGGAAGCATTACTTTTAATAAAAGATTTATCGGCAAAGACACATTCTGGCGTACTTTTTCTGTTAAATGAATATTTTGTTAAGACCGGTGAGGTTGACAGGAATTATTTTGAGATGATTAGAAAATCTAAAGAAACAAGAGAGAATGGTGATTATGATGCTTTTTATGAGGCAACAGAGAACGAAGCGAAAATAAGTATTGAAAATGCTAAAAAATTTGTTGATAAAATAAAAGATATTCTGGAGGTTTTATGAAACACACGATTTCTGTTTTGGTTGAAAATAAGCCGGGCGTATTAACAAGAATTTCCACGCTTTTTGCCGCCCGCGGCTACAACATTGATTCGCTTGCCGTCGGCGAGACCGATGACCCGACCGTTTCCAGAATGACCATCGTTGTCGCGGGTGATGACGCAATTTTGGAGCAGGTCAAGAAACAACTCAACAAATTGATTGATGTAATTAAGGTCAGCGATTTCTTAAATGTTGCGCATATTGAGCGGGATTTGATTTTGATAAAAGTGAAAGCCGACAAGTCCGTAAGGGCCGAGGTTTTACAGATTGTAGATATTTTCCGCGCGAAAATCGTTGATGTTTCGGCAAATACCGTCATAATTGAAATGACCGGCGACGAGGATAAAATACAGGCGCTCATTAATATGTTGAAACCGTTCGGGATAAAAGAAATGACAAGAACCGGTATTATTGCAATGGCTCGCGGCGGATGAAATGGGATCAATGAAAAATGTAAAATTAAAAGTTAAAAATTATGGTTTGATTTCGTTTTATATTTTTAATTTGTCATTTTTAATTTTTAATTGCCTCTTTCTCGGGTGCGCTCCGAAAGCAAAATATCTAATTGAAAATTATTCTCCGCCGCAAATTATTGCGGTGCTTCCGTTTAATAACCAGTCGGTTGATCTGGATGCGCCGGTAATAATGAGGTATCTTTTTAACAAAAGGTTGTCAGCCGTCGGCTATAATACAATCCCGCTTGATGAAATTGACGAAAAACTTCGCGAGATGGGCATAACTGACGGCGGGCAGTTAGCGGCGACAACCCCGAAAGAACTCGGCGAAAAACTTAATGCGGACGGACTTATTTACGGAGATGTCCTTGAGTTCAAATATACAACGCTCGGATTTTATTATGCAAGAACTGTTCAGGCGAATTTTAAGTTGTTTGATTCAAAAAACGAAAAACTTTTGTGGGAAGATGAAAGAAAGGTATCGAATAAAAAATTTGAATTTAAGGAAATAGGGAAAGCGTTTGCATTGCAACTCGCTGAAAAAGGACTTGATAAAGCATTGAAGTCGCCGTTGAAAGAAGAATCAAACGGGGTTGTTAATTTATCTATTATGACACTCCCGAGGAGGTAGGGTATGAGGCAGGTTAAAAGTGAAAGGTTAAAAGTTGAAGGTAAAGAGTTGAAATGGTTTTTAATTTTTAATTTTACATTTTTAATTTTTAATTGGTTTTTCACCGGGTGCGCCCCTTCAACAACTGTCAAGAAAAAACAGGCGGTTACGATTGAGAAACCGAAAGAGGTCTTCATTCCGCCGAAGAAAAAAATATCGGTTGTTGAGTTTGAAAACAAATCGGCTTACGGGCAGAGACGTCTCGGCGATGCCGCTGCGGATATTCTGATGACTGAACTCGGCAAATCGCAAAAATTTATTTTGATTGAACGGGCGAAACTTGATAAGATACTATCCGAGCAGAAACTTCAGTCGGCAGGAATGTATGACGCTAACACGATTTCACAGATAGGAAAACTTGCCGGCGTGGATGCGATTGTTGTCGGCGTTGTTTCGCAATTCGGCGTGAAAACCGGCGGTTCCGATTATCTTCTGACTCAATCAAAACAGCAGGTTGCCGAGTGCACCGTTGATATTCGTGTGATTGAAGTTGAGACGGGAAAAATACTTTATATTGATTCCGGGAAAGGTGTTGCAAAATCATCTAAGGGCTCATTTTTGGGAATGGGAACCAAAGGCGGTTATGACGAAACGCTGGAAGGCGAATCGCTTCGCGCAGCAATCGCAAAGTTTGTTGATAATATAATTTATCAGGTGAATGCCCGTCCCTGGTCGTGCCGGGTTGCCGAGGTTGACGAAAACAATATTTACCTTGATGCCGGTAAGGAATCAAATCTAAAACTCGGCACAAAATTGGTTGTATTCAATCAGGGAAAAGAAATAAGAAGTCCGGATACGGGACTGGTCATCGGCAGAACCGAAGAAAAAGTCGGCGAGTTGGAAGTAGTTGATTATTTCGGAGAAAACGGCTCTACCGCAAAGGTTGTCAATGGCTCAAAACCTGTTCGCGGCGCTGTCTGCCGATTAGTTAAGTAGCCTGAATTTTGTCGTCGGAAATATACAACATTTGTTGTATAACAAATGTTAGATGAAAAATATCTACAATCTTTTATCGGCATCCTCTTTTGGGTTTGTTTTTCTTCTGTCAATTGTTGTCGGACTTGGCATCGGAATTTTTCTTGATAAGATTTTCCACACGCATCCCGTATTTACGATAATTTTTACGGCTATAGGAATGGCAAGCGGTATATATTCCGTATTCAAAGAAATAAAAAATTATACACGAAACAAATAAATGTAAAAAAGAATTTGCGGAATGGCGGGTTTCAACCCGCCGTCAATGGAGCAAATTCATACAAAAATGGTAGCCCACCCTTCAGGGTGGGTGAGCGAAGCGAATGGAGATAAAAAATTTCCAAAAAGATAATAATAATTGAGACGGTAATCATAGCGGTTTTGATAGCGTTTATTTTCAGGGATAAATTGATAACACTCGGAATTGCCGGCGGCGCCGTTTTAGGGTGTCTGAATATCTTTGCGACTTTTTTTACGACAAAAAATCTCAGCCTGAAAACATATTTCATCAGAACAACCATCAAATTTGCGGTTATCATCGCGCTGTTTTATATTTTGTTAAAATTGAAAGCGAATGTGTTTGCTCTCTTGAGCGGATTTACAATTCCTCTAATTTTTATGGCGATTGAGGCGATACGATGCAGATTGTTAAAGAAGCAATAGAATATAATATCCCGCATATTCCGACGGCGATTCTGATGATTTTAATCACATGGGGAATAATTTTTATTTTATCTATTTTGTCGGTCAGAAAAATATCGTTAATTCCTTCCGGATTGCAGAATTTTTTTGAGATGGTTTTTGAAGGTATTTTTAATTTGGCTGATACAATTATCGGCCCTGAAGCAAAGAGACATTACCCGCTTTTTTTAGGCATTTTTCTTTACATTTTTATTTCCAACATTTTAGGTGTTATTCCCGGAATGATTTCACCTACATCAAACTTAAATATTCCGATTGTTCTTGCAGTAATAGTTTTTATTTATTATAATATCCATGGTTTTTTAAAATACAAAACCGGTTATCTGAAACATTTTATGATACCCGGACTGCCTAAATGGGCTTTTCCTATAAATATCCTGTATTTTAGTATTGAACTGATCAGTCAGTTTGTTCGACCGTTTTCACTTTCACTTCGTCTTTTTTGTAATGTTTTTGCGAAGGAAACTTTGTTAGGCGTATTAGGAATTCTTGTTATTACATTTTTTCTTTTGCCGGGTGTTTCCAAAGCGATTTTAATAATGCCACTGTTGTTAAGACCTATTATAATTATTTTAGCAGTTTTAGTGGGTTTTGTTCAAGCATTAATTTTTTTGATTTTAACTATAATTTACGTTGGCGGTGCAGTAAAATCTGAACATTAAGGTTCTGTAAAGTAAAAAATGGTAGCCACAGAA
>PEVQ01000106.1 GCA_002780205.1 Elusimicrobia bacterium CG06_land_8_20_14_3_00_38_11 | reverse complement strand
AAAGAATTTTATCGCTTATTTCTTTCTGTGTTTTTCTCTGTGCTCGGAGTTTATCCCGATAGATATCTGGATATCTCCGTGGCAAGGTTTTTCAGACGGTCTCAAATCAGAAATTAGACAATGTAACTTGAATCTTTTTTCTTTTCCAGAAATTCCTCTATCTCTTTTTTTTCTTTTTCAAAACCGGGGCGACCCATCAAACCGTAAGTTAGCACTTTGCCCAGTTCCACGCCCGGCTGGTCAAAAGCGTTTATTTCAAAAAGTTCTCCGATATACGCGGTTGCAAGTTCCAACATATAAAATAACTGCCCGATTGTATGCTCGGAAACATCGGAAAGAGTTATTGTGCAATTTGGTCTTGACTGTTTGGTTAGCGCCGTGCGGGTTGCTTCTTCCTCAGATTTTATCAATTCGTTTAAGGTGTGTTTTTCAAGATAATGTTTTTCTTTTGTTGGTGGTATTAGTACATTTGTACTATAACTTCCGACGGAGAGAAATGTAATAATTTTATCGTAAGGTCCTTCAATATAAAGTTGAACCTGCGAGTGCTGGTCAGTTACACCCAGTGCTTTAACCGGCGTGGGCCCTACATTTACCGTCTCATTTTTGATGTTTGTCTTTTTTCCGAGCGACTCCGCCCATAACTGCCTGAACCAATCGGAGACATCTTTCAGCGACTGACAGTACGGCATCATCACGTTTATTGACTTTCCTTTCTGATACAGAAAATACTGGATTGCGGCGTAAATCGCGGCGGGATTTTTTGATATGTCCTGTCCGCAGCGTGCATCCATTTCTCTTGCGCCCTCTAAAAGTTTTTCAATTTTTATTCCGCAAAAAGCGGCAGATATAAGTCCCACAGGCGACAGCACCGAGAATCTTCCCCCGACATTTGCAGGTATCACAAAAGAAACAATTTTTTCTCTATCGGCAAGTTCCCGTAAATAACCTTTTTTTTCGTCGGTTGAAATAATAATGTGCTTCTGCCAGTTTTTAGCACCGACTTTTTTGAGCAGGGCGTTTTTCAGAACGAAAAAGTTCGCAAGGCATTCCGCCGTGGTACCGGATTTTGAAATTATATTGAACACCGTTTTTTTAAGATTGAGAACATCTAATAGCGATTTTATAAGTTCCGGGTCAACATTGTCAGGCACAAAAAGCCGCGGACATTTTTTTCTCTGTTTATCTGACAGGAGATTCCAATACGGGTGATTTAATGCCGTCTGGAGCGCGATATTACCGAGTGCAGAACCGCCTATTCCTATTACCACAAAATCGTCAAATTTTGTCCGTTGTTTCTTTGCAAAATCACTTATCTTTTTCGCTTCTTCCATTTTATAGGGAAGTTCCATAAACCCGAGCAAACCTTTTTGTTTTTTCTGCTGAATGATGTTGCAAGCGGAAGAAAGTTTAGGATAAAGCGCCTGTAAATTCTCATAATTGAGTCCATGTTCGCCTACAAACTCCGACATACAATTAGAATAGTCAAGTTTAATTTCAGCCATTTTCCCCCTCCTCAAACTCTTTGACTATTTCTTTGATTTCAATCTCCGTTTTTTTCAGTTTGCTTCTCAGCATTTTTATCAGTTCCGTCGCTCTTTTCACTGATTCCGCAAGTTTGTCTATTTCAACATTCTCGCTTTCCAAATCCGTAAGAATCTTTTGCAGTTCATCCAGCGACTTTGAATACGAAATTTTTTCTCTGTCTTCCATAATTTCACCTTCCCCCATTGTAGAGCACCCTTAAGGGTGCTCTACAACAGTATTTTATCAATTGGTATCTGTATTTTTTCCCTTGTTTCTCCAAAATACTGATTATAACTAGAAAATTCATAATAAGATAAGTCGGTTACCAACCCTTTCCTTACAGGATTTTTATGAATATAATCTATCTTATTTATCATCCCTTTTTCACTTCGCAATACTGTCTCATAATACCTTCTTTGCCATACAGGATTTGTTCTATTGTAAATTTGATTGTATTTTCGGGAAAAGTTACCTTTTATAAAATTCATTATTTTAGAAAGCGGATATTCGTCCGAAGGTTGAATAATTATGTGGAAATGTTCCGGCATAATTACATATGCAAATAATTTAAAATCTAAAATATATTTATGATAAGCAATTGTAATTAAAAGAAATCTAGCAGCAACTTCGTCTAAAAATATTTTCTCTCTTAACTGTGTAACTGATGTAACATGATAGACACATCCGTTCTGTAAATAATGTTTTAATGCCATTTTTTATCCATAAGGGCACCCTTAAGGGTGCCCTACCTGTTTTGAGGTTATTTTTCCGCCGAGTTTGCCGTCGTGCAATTCAATTTTTACATCGCTTCCGACGGCAACATTTTCCACGCTTTTTATGATTTTCCCTTCCGTTCCATAGATGAGTCCGAAACCCAGTTTTAATATATTAACGGGATTTTTAGAATTGTTCAGCCGTTCCAGTTCGTCTAATTTTCTGAAACCGTCTTCAAAAAACTTTTTCAGATTCCATTTTATTTTTTCCGATAATTGATAGATATTATTTTCAAGGTTATTCACAAACATAATAGTTGCCGATTTTACTTCACCTGTCATATTTTTCAATCTGTCCTTTTCATCCGATAAAATCTGTTTCTGGGTTTCCAGAATATCGCCGAATAATTCCTCACTGTCAAGTTCAAACTGCCTCACTTTTTCAACGATAAACTGGGCGGTTGCCGTCGGTGTTTTGAATGACTGGTTTGAAACCTCGTCGGCAATCGTTCTGTCAATTTGATGTCCTATGCCGGTCAAAACCGGATTTTTGGAATTGGCGATGGCGACCGCGACACCCTCTTTGTCAAAACCCATCAAGTCGGATGCACTTCCGCCGCCGCGGACAATCGCTATAACATCAACCGGATATTTATTAAGCGTGAAAATTGCGTCTCGCACCTCGCCTTCAAGTTCGGGCCCCTGCATTCTCGCATCGCACAGAAAAACCTTAAAAGAATAACCGGATTTTTTCAGTTCGTCTATAAAATCATTGTAAGCGGCGCTGCCGACGGATGTTATAAATCCTACATTTAACGGCACAGGTGCAATTTCTATTTTTTTATTTTTGTCGAGCAGCCCTGTTTTTCTTAATTTTTCAAGTATAAGTTTTCGTTCAAGCGCCATTTTACCGACTGTGTATTCCGGCTCTATATCGGTAATCCGTATCTGTATTTTTCCCTGCGGCGGATAGAAATCAACAAAACATTTTGCCTTTATCTGAAGTCCGTCTTTAAGAACAATTCCCGACGCAACCGAATACATTTTTTCAGAAATTATTTTTCTGTCCTCACCCCAAATCATCGCTGAGATAGTTGCTTTTCTTTCCTTTGTCTGAGGGTCCTGTTCAACAAGTTCAAAATAAACCTGACGGTAAGGACGGGTATCCGCTTTTATCACATCAAGGTCGTATCTGTAAATTTCCCCGCAGACCCAAACGCCCTCTTTGAATGAATTATTGAGTATCTGTTTTATTTGATTGTTTAACTGGCTTATTGTTAAAGGCGGCAGAGAACGAAGCGGGTTTACTGGAATATCTTTTTTAAAATCATTTTGCGGCGGAAGTATATCGTCAAAAAGTGAACCGGAAACCTGCGGGTTTTTCCCAATGTCCTGCGGGCTGTTTTGCATTAAATCAAGAATCTGTGCACCGTATCGTTTCAGTTTCTTTTCGCCGATGCCTTTTACTTTTGAGAGTTCTGAAAGCGTTTGAGGATTGGCATCGGAAATGTTTTTCAGAGTTGAATTGGGAAGCACGAAATATCTTTTATCGTCGGCAATATCTTCTTTTTTGGCTTGCTCGTCGCGCCATTTTACTAAACGATTATAGGTTTTGTGCGTTTGCATAAAAATTTATGACTGGTTTTGCCGATAGGAACCGGGAATGGTTATTTTTTGACCGCGGTAAATTCTGTCAAAATCGGGAACGATTTGCTTATTTGCTTTCCAGACATCGTACCACCTTGCCCCTTTTTTATAATGCCTTTTTGATATATTCCAGAGAGTGTCGCCTTTTTTAACTACATAAATTTTTGCCGGCGACGCGGCTGCGTTTTCTGATATAAGCGCATCGACAATGTTTGATGATTCACGGGCATATACAAGTGCATTTTCGAAATCGGACAGGTCGTAGGCATTTTTCGCATTTTTCAGCATAACTACCGCAGAAGAAACATCAAAACCGTATTTTTTTTTTAGTTTGATTTTCTCGCCGGTAACCGCTATCTGCTGCTTCGCTTGCTGTTGCAATGTTTTCAGCCTTTCCGTGTCAACCTCTTCTTGAACCTCCGTCGGTGTTTCCTGCTGTTGAACGGTCATCTGTATATTACGGGCAGATGACCACTGCTTGTATAATTTTTGACAAACGCCGAAAACCAGAAAAAAAACAACCGTTAAAAAAATTGCCTGCAACCGCGTCAGCCGATGCGCCATATTTTCTCCGTCAGAAAATCGTTTTTCCACCTGTAAATGAAGAAATAACTTAAGGGCTTGCTTAAATTACCGAACTGGTCAAAAATAAGATGAAACGCATAACCGATAAAAACTCCGAATAATATCTCGCTGACCGAACTTACAAAAACTACCGCAGAAAATAATAAAAAAATTTCCCAACTATGCAAAAATAAAAATGTTTTCTTAAAGCCGTAATTTTCGCCAAGTTGAAAGAATTTTTTTACATTGAGATTAAATCCGCATTCTTTGAAATACTCAAAAAAGTGATCAAGGTCAATAAAAATACCGTAGATAAAAGAGGATAATGCCAAAAGATATGAATGAAAAATCAGATATAATCCTAAGGATACTGAAAATGATATCGCGATATGGGAAGTTAATTTCATTTTACAAAAGTAAGCCAGTTGTATTTATCCTTTGTCTTGCCTCTTAAAATGTTGAAATATTCCGTCTGTAATTTTTTCGTAATTTCGCCGCAATTTCCTTTTCCTATCACTATATTGTCAATTTTTGAGACGGGCGTAATCTCCGCGGCGGTGCCGGTTAAAAAAACCTCGTCGGCAATATAAAGCGATTCTCTCGGAATGGAATGCTGTTCAATTCTCATACCCATATCTCTTGCAAGAGTAAAAACGGTGTGCCGCGTTATGCCGGCAAGAATGGATGAACTGGTAGGCGGAGTAAAAATTACGCCGTTTTTGATGATGAAAATATTTTCTCCGCTTGCTTCCGAGACATAGCCATAGACATCAAGTGCAATCGCCTCGTCATATCCGCCTTGCACTGCATCCATTTTTATTAACTGTGAATTGATATAGTTCCCGCCGGCTTTGGCGAGTGAAGGAAATGTGTCCGGTGCGGCACGCCGCCAAGACGAAACAATAACAGACGCTCCTTTTTCCAGGGCTTCTTTACCGAGATAAGCGCCCCACTCCCATGCAGCAACCGCACAGTTGACGGGATTTTGCAGAGGATTAACCCCTATCTCGCCGTAGCCGCGGAATACAATCGGTCTGATATAACATTCTTTAAGATTATTTTTTTTCACGACCTCAACAACGGCTTCGGAAAATTCTTTTTTTGAAAACGGGATTTTCATTCTGTAAATTTTTGCCGAATCATAGAGGCGGTCAATATGGGCGTCTATTCTGAATATAGCGGGACCATTTTCTGCATTGTAACACCGCATTGACTCAAAAATGGATGAGCCGTAATGAACGACATGCGACATCAGATGGATTTTTGCGTCCTGCCAGTCAACAAACTTTCCGTCAAACCAGATTTTTCCTTTTCCAAAACTCATAAAAACCTCCAAGAACGGCAATTAAAAATTAAAAATTAAAAATGTAAAATGAAAATTATTGTTGAACTTATTTCTATTTTATCAAAAAAAAATCGGTTTGTCAATGGACGGCAACCAACAGCGAGATAACGGATACACCGAGCGCAATATACGGAATGTATTCCTTGAAAGGTCTTTTTCCGGAAACAGCGGGTTTTCTGCCTGCAATAATATCTTCCCGAAGACGGTAAATATCGCTTAAAATAACTGCTATTCCATCCTCGTTCGCCTTAATTTTACTATCAAAGTTTTTTTTGATTTCTGCTTTCATATCTTCCTGCGATTTTTCCAACCCGGCAATTTGCCGGCGGAGCACCGATATTTCTTCAAGTGATTTTTTTAACTGCGCCGTTTCTTCTTCAAGTTTAGTTATTTTTTCGGTCAAAATACTTGAGGTATCAACGGATAATTTAACAGTTTCTTTAATTTCGGCAATTGAATTTTGTATATCAACAATGTTTTTTTCAAGTTTCATCAACGCAATGTCGGTATCCGAAATTTTTATTTCTTGCGAATAAATATAACAACAATTAAAAATTAAAAATGACACGAAAAGTGTCACCCCGAACCTTGTGCTGAACCTTGTTTCAGTATCGTTTCGGGGTCTAAAGAGATGCTGAAATAAATTCAGCATGACATGATTAAAAATTATGGTTTTTCTCATTCTTTAGTATTCCCAAAACGGATTTAAAATCTTCCGGCAACGGCGCGGAAAATTCAACCTTTTTTTTACTCGTCGGATGTATAAACTTTATGTTTGATGCGTGAAGTAATTGCCGTTTTGCTATTTCCGATGATTTCCCGCCTGCGGCAACCTTGCCGTATTCAGCATCACCGATAACAGGATGACCGATATATGCCAGATGAACTCTTATCTGGTGGGTTCGCCCCGTGTATGGTTTCACTTCAAGATATGTCGCGTTTTTAAACCGTTCAATAACCTTAAAAAAGGTCTTTGACATCTTTTTTGATGCGGCACCGACGACTATTTTTTTTCTGAATTCTCTTGACCTTCCCAGCGGCGTCTCAATAATTCCGTCGTCTTCCTTTATTATTCCATCCACAATTGTAAGATATTTCTTTTCTACGTTACGGTTCTGGAACTGTCTTGACAAAAATTCTTTTGACTTCTCATTTTTTGCGACGATTATTACGCCTGATGTATCTTTGTCAAGCCGATGGACAAGAAACGGGAAATATTTCCCGCTACAATAATATAAAAGCCCGTTGACAAGAGTATCCGTCTGGTGGTAGCCCGCAGGATGAACAACAAGATTCGGCTGTTTGTTTATAACTATTATGTCTTTATCCTCAAAAATAATTTTAAGCGGAATTTGAGACGGCAGGATTTTCTGTTCTTTATCAGCGAAATCGATTTCTATTGAATCTCCGCAGTGGAGTTTATGACCGGATTCGGATTGTTTTTCGTTTATTTTTACAAACCCGTTTTTTATTAAACGCTGAAAATAACCGCGTGAAAAATCCGGAAATTTTTCTTTCAGAAAATTGTCTAAACGGATTTTTTCTTTATCGGCGATAACTTTTCCCATTTTTACACTTAAACACAAATTACGCAAAAAAAATGCGAATTACACAGAAAATAGTAGTCGGCACTTAAGTCCCCCGAACATTTGTTCGCCCCGAACATTTGTTCGCCCCGAAGCCCCCCTCCCCGAACATTTGTTCGGCTTGTCTAAAAAGTAAAAATATACTTACTATAAAAGTTAAAACGGATATGATTTGTGTTGGTGTAAGTCCTAAAATAGGATTGCCTCTAAAATCGCCTCTCAAAAACTCAATAAAAAATCTACCAACGGAAAAAAGAACGGAGTATATCAGAAAAATCTGACCGTCAAACTTTTTTCTTTTCCAT
Organism: Elusimicrobia bacterium CG06_land_8_20_14_3_00_38_11; assembly: GCA_002780205.1. Classification (GTDB taxonomy): domain Bacteria; phylum Elusimicrobiota; class UBA8919; order UBA8919; family UBA8919; genus UBA8919. The sequence goes on along the minus strand of PEVQ01000106.1, from coordinate 1,358 downwards.
AGAACTATTAAAATCAAAAACAGTAGAAAAAGTAAAATTGATGATATTAGTTGCGTCGGTATCAGTTTTATTCCGGCAGGTGCAAGACAATTTTCCGGGAAAACGACTCCAAAAAAAGAATTCGTTTCTTTTCCGTAGCAACACCCGGCAGAAAAACATCCGAGACGGCCTATTGAATGACCGATTGCCAATGCGGGAGCAAAAATATCGGCAAGTTTCCAGAACGGCATTTTATGTTTTATTGAAAAAATTATAACGGTTATTGCACCGCCCAGAAATCCGCCCCAGAAAACCAGCCCTCCCTGCCAGATTTTGAAAATATCCGACGGATTACCTGCAAACTCCTGCCATGAAATTAAAACATAAAACAAACGGGCGCCGAGCAGTGAAAAAATAAAAACCAGAAAAGTAAGCGTTTCTATAAGAGTAAGCGAAAAATCTGATTTTTTCCCGTAAAATAAAAGCAGTTTGAAAGCGGCAAAAAAACCGAGCGCCACAAAAACGCCGTAAGTGTGAATTTCCAGAAATCCGATTTTTAAAAGTGTAGGGTGCATAAAATAAAGTTAAAGGTTAAAAGTTAAAATTAAAATCTGTATTGGTTAAATTATACCAAAACCACAAAAAATAGCAACTAAAAATAAAAAAGCCCTAATTTAACATCAGAACTTTTTAGAGTGACACCGTAACATTAAACTCAAGTCGATACCCGCTATTACTATAACATAAAATGTTAAATTTGTCAAGTAAAAAATGCAAATAAAAAATTTTTTAAAAATGAACCTCCATTCAAATGAAAAGCTACTTTTCCATTTTATGTAGAATACCGATATTTTGTTCCTACAATTTATTTCTTACTTCTTTATTGCTTCCAGAGATGTGTTGACTGTTTCTGGCTCTAAATCGTTCCACGCTCCTGTTATACCGTCTACGATTAGTCCAGCACCGCCCCAAAGAACAATATCCCAAATCAAATAACTTGTCCCCATTCCTTTGTTAATATTAACCATTGAGGGTTCATACCCATCTTTTACCATTTTGATAGAATGGTCTTTTGTAGAAGACAATTTCAAAGAAATTGGTGTCTTACCAAGCATAGAGCCAGTAGTCGAATCAAATATTTTTGCTCCAGCTGGTTCTGAATTAAACATTACTTGTCGGGATGTTCCTTTGGTAATCGCAGCACAGCCAGACAAAAACAAACTAAATGTTACACAAAAACAAAGCAACATATTGAGAACTAATTTTAACATTTTTATCACCCCTTTTTTTACTCCGGTTCTGTAATTCAGCCACAGAATTTCACAGAACTTCACTGAAAGTTAAAGAATTAATCTCTTTAATTCACTCTTTGTATAAAA
>PEVQ01000272.1 GCA_002780205.1 Elusimicrobia bacterium CG06_land_8_20_14_3_00_38_11 | reverse complement strand
GATCGCTTCATACATCTTTGTTCTACCCTTTTTCATAATCAGTTTGAAGTGATAAAGTTATACACTTTTTCTATGTTATCAACATTCTCAAAAATTTTTTCTATTGGTTTTAACCCGAAATTTTGACTTTCTTCCGGGTAATAGTAAAGAATATCTTGAATTAAATCTTCTAAAAGATTTATACAGAAAATGATATTTCTTGTCTCTTCTATCGGTGATAAATTCTTGTCGGTTTTATAAGACCCATTGTTTTGTTGAAAATTTTTTATATTAAGCAGTATCTGTTTTATGAAATCCACAACGGTTTTTAATTCGGACTGGGTCAATGAAGTTTTTGCGTATAGAAAATCAACACTATAAATTATTTTGGTCAATTCTTCTGATGTGGTCTTTTCATTAAAGAAATGTAAAACATAAATTAACCAAAGATTTGCATTTTTAGGAATTTTACCGATACTGTCAAGAATAAAACAAATTCTAAAAAAACTTTCTAATGATTTGGGTATTATTTGAACTATTTTTTCTTCATCTATAACCTGTTGCAAGAGATATGATAATTCCTCTTTTATTTTTTCAACTTTTTGATGTTGAAATTCAAGCAAATAATTTTTTGTTTTTACTATTTGCCATATTTTTTCTAACTCTTTGTCTTCTTTTTGCTGAGACAGTAAATCTTCTTTACTTATAGCATAAACCTCTCTACTGCCCCAAGCCGCTGCGACTTTTTCAATTCCGTGCTTTATAATCCAAGCAGGCGAAAGTATCGCGTATTTTGGTGAACCGCGAACAAGATACAAAAATTTTAAATTTTCTTTTGGCTCTCGCTTCGCTACACCTCTCTTTTTTGTTCCTACTTTTGATCGCTTAAAATCATAATAATCCATTTCTTCGTTTGCATACTGCAATTCAAAAAATAATTCATCGTTATTAAGTCCTCTGACAACATAATCCGGATCTTGTGTTACACCACCTCCTCTGAGGAACCATAGAAATCTATCACCACCATATTTTTTTACAATAATATTATTGTTTTTATACTCTATTCTTAAAAGTTTCTCAAACCATCCCTTAATTTCTAATTCAGCAATTGGTTTTTTCTTCATATCCCGGCGATATTCAAGATATGTTCGCGATTTTATATCGCTGGATTGAGCATAAATAGTTTTAGAGTCAAATTTCATACAGCCACCAATTCTAACTGTTTAGGATTCAAATTTTCGTCTATTATTTTTTCGAAATCTTTATTAATTTCGTAACCGATTCCATTTCTTCCTAAAGAAGCGGCCGCTTTGAGAGTTGTTCCCGAACCGACGAACGGATCTAAAATCGTTTCAGTTAGATAACTATATCCCCTAATTAATCTGCTGGGCAATTCTAAAGCAAAAGGCGCTATATGTGTTCTGCCTTCACCGCTTTTTTCTGGCTTCATCAACCATACATCAGTATTTTTTAGTGATAACCAAAAATCACGGGAAATCTTTGATTTTTCCTTAATTTCTCGTGTCAAATGCCCATATTTATCAACTTTTTTTGGATTGGGTTTTTCAAATTCCAAAATAAATTCGTGCATATTATTTAATAAAAGCCCCCCGGGATAAGGATATGTTCCGAAATGTGCACGAACTCCATTTGTTTTATGCCATACAATATCCCGCTTAAAAACAAAACCTATCTTTTCGCAACTATCTATGGTTCTTCCAACCAAGTTTAATGTCCTAAAACTTACATCATTGTATTTAACAGGTAGGTTCATTATATTTATAAAAATTTTTCTGCCGGGTTGTACCACACGATAAACCTCCTGCCAAACCTTATTAATTTCTTCAAACCATTTATCCAAATCATCAATATTTCCTAAATCTCTTCCAGAGTAATCCTTGCTGTATTCTTTGGCGTTGAAATATGGCGGAGAAGTAACCATAAGATGAACAGAATTATCCTTTAATTCCGACATATTTCTTGAATCCGAAAAGTAAATAGTTTGTGTTGTGCTGTTTATTTTAAATTCTTTTTTTACAAGATATTTTTCGTGTAATTCTCTGATTTTTGCCTGCCCCGTAGCAAGATTGTTCTGCTTCGGGGAATTTTTCTTT
>PEVQ01000211.1 GCA_002780205.1 Elusimicrobia bacterium CG06_land_8_20_14_3_00_38_11 | reverse complement strand
AATCAGATGAGTTCAAAATAGACGGTATTGAATGGGTAACAAATCTGGCGGTTTATTATTATTTTGGTTCCGGTAGTTCCGAAAAACAAGAAACAAGCCAGGCAATAAAAGAAGAAAAGTAATCCTCACCGAAAAGAACTGTTAGACGAACTTGTAAAAATCGCCGAACAACTCAAACATCCCGGCATACCTGCGAAATAGATAAATACCTATCCAATGCGATGACAGCTTAAAAATCCTCACTGAAAAACGCTGATTAAAAATCAGCGACTACAAAACAGATGGGGATTTTTTTATTGACAATTTTTCTGAAAATAGATATAATAAAAAAGCAATTAAAAGTTAAAAATTAAAAATTATGAATATTTCTAATGTTGACTTGATTTTGGGGATTCCGCTTTTATTTTTTGCCGTCGTGGTGCACGAGTGCTGTCACGGTTGGGTCGCTTACCTGAACGGCGACGATACGGCAAAAATGTCGGGACGGCTCACATTAAATCCTATCCCTCATATTGATATGATGGGAACGATAATTCTTCCCTTGATTTTAATTTTCACTCATTCGCCTGTTTTGATTGGTTGGGCGAAACCTGTTCCTATAAATCCTTACCGTCTCAATAATCCTGTAAAAGACATGGCAAAAGTCGGGCTGGCAGGACCAGGTTCTAACTTCGCGATGGCTGTCTTATCCGCTTTAATTATCTGGCTTTTTAAGATAACGGGATTAGACCCCTATACCGAAATTAATTCTTTAATCATAAAACTTTTGTACATAAATGTTCAGTTAAATCTTGTGCTCGGCGTGTTTAATTTGATTCCGATCCCGCCGTTGGACGGCTCCCGCATTGTATCCGCATTTTTACCGACGGAAATCGCGTTCAAATACAATCAACTTGAAAGATACGGAATTTTTATAATATTCTTTTTACTTTCATTCGGTTTTCTTAATTTTCTGTGGGTTATCGTGGATATTTTACAAAAATTGCTTTTTATGGGCGTCTAATCGCTCGCAAGTAAATTTGTCGGACACATTGTAGGGCAGGGCTTAAGCCCTGCTAATTGAAAGCAACCCTAAAGGGTTGCCCCACAAAAATTTCTTGCTCGCTCCACGATTAAAAAGGTGAAATATGAGACAAAGGGTTTTATCAGGAATGAGGCCTTCGGGAAAATTGCATCTCGGACATCTGCATGGTGCACTTTCAAATTGGGTTGAACTGCAAGAAAAATACGAGTGCTTTTATTTCGTTGCCGACTGGCATGCGCTGACCACCGAGTATGCGGATACACGAAATATAAAAAATGACTCGGTTAATATGGTGATTGACTGGCTTTCCGTCGGGCTTGACCCGGAAAAATCCACGATTTTTGTTCAATCGCAACTCCCCGAACACGCCGAACTCCACCTGTTTTTGTCAATGATAACGCCGCTGTCCTGGCTTGAAAGATGTCCGACATACAAGGAACAACTCAAAGAAATAAGTCAACGTGATTTACATACTTATGGATTTCTCGGTTATCCGGTTCTGCAGGCAGCTGATATTTTGATTTATAAAGCGAACAAAGTTCCAGTCGGTGAAGACCAACTCCCGCATCTAGAACTAACACGTGAAATAGCCAGAAGATTTAATTCTTTCTACGGAGAAATTTTAACGGAGCCAGCGGCGCTTCTCACAAAAACACCGAAGATTCCAGGTAATGACGGACGGAAAATGTCAAAGTCATACAACAACTGCATTTATCTGTCAGACCCGCCGGAAACAATTTCCCAAAAGATTTCTTCATACATAACCGACCCGGCACGAATTCATCCGACTGATGTAGGTCATCCTTCGTTATGCCCTATTTTTGCGCTGCATAAAATATATTCGGAAAAATGTAGCCCCCGAATTTATTCGGGGGTGAGCGAAGCGAATAAAACGGAAGAACTGTGCATAAAAGGGAAAATCGGTTGCGTGAAATGTAAGCAAATGATTACATCCGAAATAATAAAATCATTGGCGCCGATTCAAAAAAAACAGAAAGAACTTAAAAAAAATCCGGCGGAAATTCACAAAATACTTAAAATCGGCAGCGAGAAAGCCAGGTCAATTGCCGGAAAAACCATCGGTGAAATAAGAGAATCTCTAAAACTATGGAACCACAGATGAACACAGAAAAAAATAGAGAATTAGAGATTGGGGAAAAAAAGTCGTTCTCTGCGTATATGGAATACGGAATAAAACTGGAAATCTTTGAAGGTCCGATGGACCTGCTGCTCCACCTCATACAAAAAAAC
>PEVQ01000003.1:1420-1696 GCA_002780205.1 Elusimicrobia bacterium CG06_land_8_20_14_3_00_38_11 | reverse complement strand
TTCCATTCTACCCACTAATTCTGGCATAGAGACTTAATTTTGCGGAAAATATTTTACATAATCGCTTATAGCCGTCCGGAAAACAAAGTATCCCTGGGATTTGTTGAAGGGTTAAACAACAAAATCAGGGTGATACAAAGGCGGGCTTATGGTCTTCGGGATGATGAGTATACTCGGCTTAAGGTTCTGACTTGTATGCTGAAAGAGCTATAAAATGACCCACTCGTTTACGCGAAGAGCCTAACAAAAAATGATTGTCCGCCGGAATTTGGCGAT
>PEVQ01000003.1:935-1378 GCA_002780205.1 Elusimicrobia bacterium CG06_land_8_20_14_3_00_38_11 | reverse complement strand
CTTTTACCTATATTGAACATCACTGCCATTGTTCTATTAGCGCGTAAACAAGCTGGTCAATTGCCAAATCGACATTGGAAAGATCTCTAAATTTGACCCGTTTAGAACTTACAATTTTGCTGGTTTCAATATTGACAACATTCGCCGTGATAAAATAGGCGCTCCCAACTTTGCTAATAGACCCGATTATCGCCTTTTGCACATTTAATATCTTCCCCATTTGTATTGCGCACTCCTGCGTTGTGCAGCCGGTCGCCTGAAATCCCTGCTCCGCCAATATTCTATCCATGTTGTTCCTTTCAAGAACATTGAATTTCTCTACATTTACCAAAGCCCCTCTTGTGAATTCCGCTACCGCCGATGCGTCCGAGGCGGATGTATTTAGCGCTGTAAAATCCATAACTGCGATATTCTCTCGCCCCTTTATTCTACCGCTTTTATTT
>PEVQ01000003.1:0-862 GCA_002780205.1 Elusimicrobia bacterium CG06_land_8_20_14_3_00_38_11 | reverse complement strand
CTTTTTCCCATTCAGCTACCGCCTTGCTGTATTCCCTTTTGTTGTAAAGCTTTGCCGCTCTTCCAAAATACTTCTTCATTAACGCTTTCTCTTTGTCCGACACCGATTTTTTTGGACGGCCGCTATCCTCTTTAAATATCTCCGCTTCCATTTTTGCTATTTCGTCATCAACACCGGCAGACTTAGCTTTGGCGTCGGCAGAGCCCCACTTTATTCCGATGCCGAAAATATGCCGTCCTTCCAGATATTCCCCGATACTGTATTTATAGCCGAAATCATAGTTGCCCCGCGATATGCTAAAACCGGCATTTAATTTCCCTTCTTGCGCATTTGACTTGTAGCCGACATTGATTGAAACCATAGCCAGACCGAATTCCAGTCCTATTTCAGGAGAAAAGACCTCATCGTTAATACGATAATTGCCGTTCACGCCAAAGGCGGCAAAAAAATCCCCCGCTGAGATTTTTGAGGATATCCCGCCTGAAACGCTAAACGGCAAATCGCTCTTTTTATCTTCAAATGCGCTTGAAGTGCCCACATTATTCACAGCCAATGACAGATTGATTGCATCGGACGCTTTTAGCAGCAAGCCAATATCGGCAGCGACACAGCTCGCTTTTTTATATTCCGCGATTTCACTCTGCGCGACTTTCAGCGAAGACCCTATTCCCAAGCGCCCGCCTATTTTGCGGGCATACGAAATAGAACCAAGAATGTCTCTCTGCGCAATCACTTCTTTCTCTTTAAGGGCGCTTCCTTCCAGCCAATACAATGTCATCTTGCCGGCGTCGTATAAAGCGCCTGTCAAACTTATTCCGCCGCTCTCTGTCGGAATTCCCATTGTAAGCGCCATAAAGTTTGT
>PEVQ01000034.1:4978-12053 GCA_002780205.1 Elusimicrobia bacterium CG06_land_8_20_14_3_00_38_11 | reverse complement strand
AGGTCATCGCCTACTTTTGCGGAAACGGATTTTCTTACTATGCCTTTTTCGGTATTAACATCAATTTTTAATTTTACACTGGTTTTTGTTTTTGTTGACTTTAGGTTTTCAAGTTGAATAAATGCCCGGTTAAAATCATTTTCCGCATATACGGAATCAACCTCAATCTGTTTGACAAGTCCCATGTCGTACGCCTTTACAGGGTTCAATTGGTAGACAAGATTATACGGATTCGTATGTGTCGCAGAATACCTCAAAGTGCAAAACGGATTGAGATTTGCAATAGCAGTTTTTCTTATTTCCGTCTCCATATTTTGCGGCTCGTCAACAATAACAATCGGTTTTGTGGATTGGATAAATTCTATCGGTTTTTTACCGGTAAGTTTATCATTTTCTTTATTAATAACATTTATATCCTTGGCAAACGAATCTATGTTTATAACCAAAATCTGAATTGCATTACTTAAGGCAAAACCTCGCAAATTGGACACCTTTGAAGAATCATAAACCTGATATGTTGTCGGCGTTTTGTCATAAAGGTTTTGAAAATGCTCAAAAGTAATTTCAAGATTTTTTAACGCGCCTTCGCGAATGGCGACGCTCGGAACGACTATAATGAACTTTTTGAAACCATATTTTTTGTTCAATTCATAAATTGTCCGCAGGTAAACGTAGGTCTTGCCTGTTCCGGTTTCCATTTCTACTGAAAAATTCAGTCCGGCCAGCGGCGCAGAAACGGGTATTTCGTTCTTCTTCTGAATGCTATTTAGATTTTCTAATATCTGTTTTTCGGAAAGTATAAGATTATTTCCGACACCGTTCTCATTAAATTGCAAACTGCCGGAGGCCTGTGAAAGTGAAAACTCATAGTCGCCCTTGCTCAACGGCTGCCCTTCAAAAAGAGCAACTATGGATTTTATCGCATCTAATTGAAATTGCTGGTTCGGGTCAAAATGTAGTTTCATAAGTTATCTTATATCCGTTCCATCTGTCCTCTTTTTGTCCCCTTTGTCCCCTTTATGTCCCCTTTGATCAATAATATATTCTGTTCCTTTTCCTGTAGTTTCATAAATACTTATTTTTCAGGCAGTTTTTTTATTCCCTCTGCCTTTTTCAAATAATTATTTCTTGAAACAATAGACCTGCCAATCCGTTTTTCAAGTTGCTTTCTGGCATTCCCTGCGATATTGCCTCCGGCGATTGCGTCAGATTTTAATTTGCCCATTCCTTTAGAATCTTCGGTGCGATGAATTTCAGTCGTAGAACGTTCCCCCAGCATAGTGAATATTAATTCAAAATCATCCATATGGTCGCGCAAGTTTTCGCGTTTAAGCTTTTTAATCATTTTATATTGGCTTGGAGTTATACCGAAAGTAGCTTTAGAAATTTCTGCCGTTAAAATTTCATAATTTCTTTCTTCTTTTGCACCGCGTTTCTGCCATTCATCCGTTAATTCTTCACGGATAGCAATACCGCGCATTCTTTTTTCTATCCAATCATTAGAATATCCTTTAAGTTTATACAGCACCCGTGTGCGTTTGGTTGCCAATTCCGGATTCTCTATTTCCTGGATTCTTTCATACCCCACTTTGGCAAGCCAACGCTTAAATGGTTCAGCTTTAGGCGAAGGGATTGATTGAATAATACGAAATATACCTTCTGTGTCAGCGCAATTCAACTTTTGAGGGCCGCCATCGGTTTGAATCACAAGGGGGGTGGCAATTTGCCCCCACCCTTTAGACAGTTCAGGGTCGCGGTGACGCATATCCTTCAAGTATCCGTTCGGCTGGGTAGAATCTGTCAATGCAGACACCACATCAACTATAACAAACCACCATTCATTTTTGTGAAGAGTTTTCCTAATTTTTCTGCCTTTAAACAACGCGATTTTTGTCGTTGTCATATTTCCTCCGACGCTTTGTATATCTCCTTAAAACCGGAACTGCCGGTTCGGGTCAAAATGTAGTTTCATATTTATTTACATATTCTTTAATTTTTCCGAAATCTCTTTAGGTGACGGCAAATATTTCTGTAACTCCTTCGGTAATTTATCGGTTATCTTATATGTCGCAATGCCTATAGGTTTATTGACACTTCTTAGGGCATATTCAACAATTGTCCGTTTTTTTGACTTGCAAAGTATTATACCAATGGAGGGATTCTCGTCTTTTAGTTTAGATTTATCATCCAAAGCAGATAAATAAAACTGCATCTTTCCGGCATACTCTGGCTTAAAGCTACCTATCTTTAGTTCAACGGCTACAAGACACTTTAAAACCCTGTGGTACAAAAGTAAATCTATGAAATATTCGTTGTCTTCAACCTCAATTCTATATTGATTTCCGACAAAAGTAAAATAACCGCCCATTTCAATAAGAAACTTTCTTATATTGTTAATCAATTCTACTTCCAACTGTTTTTCCGAATGCTCTTCGCTCAATTCCAAGAAATCAAAAGTATATTCGTCTTTAACTGCGAGTTTTGCTTGATGTTTGTATTTTTCGGGAACAGTTTTATCAAAACTCGTCTGGTTTAAAAGAAATTTTTCATATGACTTGTTCTCAATCTGATGGATTAAGACATTTTTTGACCAACCGTATTTTTTCGTCATTTTGATATAAAACTCCCGCTCCAAATCATTTTTACATTTGGACATAATAATTATGTTTTTCGTCCAGCTAATTTCTCCAACCAGTGGTTGGAGTTTTGGATTGTTGTTGTAAGCAACGTAGAATTGACGCATATACCAGATATTCTGTGAAGAGAAACCGTGTATTCCGGTGAATTCCTTTTGCAAATCTTCTGCAAGTTTTTCTACAACCGACTTGCCCCATCCAAACAGTTTTTGTCTTTTAACTACGCCCCTGCCTATATCCCAGTAAAGAGAAATAATCTCTTTGTTTACTACTTTCAACGCATCATACTGAGACCTGTAAATCCGTTCTTTTATTTCTCTTAGAAATTTACCGTACTTATTGTCATCTTTAACAATATTCATTTTTTATCACCTCAAAAAAATTTCTGTCGGTTCGAGTCAAAATGTAGTTTCATGAGGTCTTAATATTTCCAGAAAAGTCATACATAAGATGATATAATTTTATACGCTTTTTACTTTTGCTGGTTTTGTGTTCAGAATAATATTGGTAATCAAAATCTTTAATAAAATTTGCTACTGTCAATATAGTTAGTGTATTAGAACAAACAAAATTACTTTTTAAAAGATAATTTATATTATTAATATTGACAGAAATATCCATTATTTCAACAACAAAACCAATCATTCCACATAAACCTTTGTTTGTTGAATACTGTTTATTTACAAAACGCATAATTCCATTGCTGATATATTTGGCATTTAAGCCAGTTATACCTTTAAGATTCTGACTATCCAGCCGTTTGCATTCAATTATAAAATAAGCGGAAGTATCTGTAAAGGTATCTTGTGTTTGTACCTTTATATCACACCTTCCGATTGAATTATCTTCCGGCACTTCCCTATCAAAAAGATATTGTGTTAAATGTATTTTATTCCTAATGCTGTTATCTTTTAAATAATTTATGAGCAATTTATCTCTAATTAGATTTTCACTATTCTGAACCTTGACTCCATCATCTATCATCATTTTGTAGCAAAGCGTAATCTTTTGGAGAACATATTCAAACTCTGCGATATAAAAATCTGTGGATTGTGGAAAGGCTGAAGTATTAAGGCGATTAAACATTATGTTTCTCCTTAATTCCCTCTTTCAACATAGCATCTGCAAATTCTTCCGCATCAAGATATGCGATTACTTTATGCCATAATTTTTTCTCATTCGGCTTAACAATATAAAACCCATCTTTTTCAAAACCGCGAATATCTTTTTGGATGAAAAGTCTTTCTGTGATTTTTGAGGAGCCAAGAAATGATAGTTTTAATAATTCTTCGTTGGTCTTACTCTCCCATCTCACTGACTCTGCTTTTTTTACTCCATCGGTTACCTTGAAAAACATGCCTACTATATAATCACTGTGTATTATTTGAACAATGAACGCTTTTTTTCGCTTTTCAAAAGAATCCTTGAAACGGTTTATAAATACCTCTGCATAATTATTTAAAAAAGAATCGTTGAAATTTATGGGTGTAAATAATGTATCGTTATGTTTCATAATCAACGGAATCGTAATCGTAACTGCATAATCAACAAGATCTTTTTCTTGCTCATTCAAATCAAAACTTTTCAATATTTCATTATTCAAATCTTTAATTAATCGTTCTTTTTCTTGCTCTATAACCTGAATATTGGGATTTAAAACCCTTTGCTTTTCTTTAAACAGTTTTTTGCTGATCAGTTCTATCTTTTTCACATATGCAGCTATCTCCAAATTATCTATGTATGGGAAATTAAACTTTTCTTTATCTTCTGTTTCCTCTCGTTCAATGCCTGCAGAAGATCCCGTTTGTAATATATGATATGAAAAAAAATAAGAATTTAATAAACCATTAACAGTTTTAAGGATGTTAAGTTTTCTGGAGCATTTTAATTTTATTCCTGTTAGTGAGCTTTTAAACACGCAATCTTTATAAGAAATTGCTGATTTTGATTCAAATCTATTATTTATTCCACCTGTAATTAATAGCATAGGGGCTTTGAATAAATTTTCGTTTTTAGGTCTATGAATATATTTTTCGGTCCATTTGTTTTGAGGGTTTACATTGATATAAAATTGCTTTATATCTTTACGGGTATCTAAATAAATTTGATTTAATAAATAAGAAGCATCATTATGATCACCACCTCCAACCATAATTCCTTGCCCAACTAAAAATGTATTATTATCAGATATAATAGCCGCAATAGTCTTATATCCTTCTTTTATTCTTTTTATAAAATTGAAATCCAGATAACTACCATAAACTAATGTTTTCCATAGCCAGTCATATTTCTTTAAAAGAGACTGAGTAACCTGTTTATAATCGTTCCTCTGGATTGTAAATATTTTAAATAAAGAAAAAAATCTGTTTGGTTTTAACGCAATATGTTCAACAATATTTTTGTCTGTATTTTCACCATGTGCATAATGAAAAAATAAAATTGCCGCAGGGGCAACTGACTTATCATTAGATTTGTCAAAAACTTCTTTACGGACAGGAGCCAATTCAAAAACTTTATCAATAAAATAATTGTTTAAAAAAGATGATCTAAAATCTTTAGCATTAATGTTATATAAAGTTTTGCTGGTTACTATCAAGGCACATCTGGTTTGATGTGCAGTAGAAAAATTGCTTGTTCTCAGTAAAAATGCCTGTGCAATTTCTTTGTTACTGATTGTTGAGGACGATGAAACATTATTAGCACCCTCCTTTTTCTTCCTCTCTTTAATATATTCTAAAAACAAAGCTTTTTGGTCGCCGCCTCGTTTCCATGGAGGATTGCCAATTATAAAATCAAAATTAATTCCCTCAAATTCTTTATTGAAATCGGCATTCAAATCAAAAAAATCACTATCAAAAAAATTCTTATTTTTAAGACTTGGAAAGGTAAAGTTTTCTATATCCTTTGGATCCTTTAAACAATCTAGCAGAGCAAGATACACTGAAAATATGGCAACATTTATTGCATTATCATCCTTGTCAATTCCGTAAATATTGTTTTCCGCTATTTTTTTTAATATATTTTTGAAGCTTTTTGAGTTTGCAGAAGTAATATTGTTTATTTCTTTATACTGTTCAATAATCCTTCGTAATGCTTCGACCAAAAAGATTCCAGAGCCGCAGGCAGGGTCAAGCACCTTACAATTATATTCTTTGGGATTTTCATCAAAAAACTTTTCTACAGTTTCAGATACTATATATTCAACCAGAAATAAAGGCGTATAGTATGCTCCACTTTCTGCCTGGTTTTCACTACCAATAAAATGTTCATAAACATTGCTGATAAATTCAACAGGTATTATTGAAAAATCATAAATGTCAAATAAAGACTCCTGCCCAGTTGCTATTTGTGTCCCCCGCATAAGTCGGTTTAAAACACCGAAAGCATCTTTTGGAATTTTCTGTAAATTGAAATTGTTATCATCTACAAGAAAGGCTTCCCCATTAAAATGGTCTTTTAGATATTTCAAAAAGTTGATGGTCTGATTTTTATCTTCTAAAAGTTTACAGAATTCATCTTTCGTCCATTTACGCAAATTACCACCAGGAAACCCGATTCTTACTTTACGATCTATCAAGTAACGAATAAATATACATTTCCCAATAAGAGCATTAGATAAGTAAGGAGAAATATTGTGCTTGTTTATGAGTACATTCCGGGCAGATTTAATGTTTTCCAGTAAATGGTAATCAACCTTATTTTGGTATTTTAGTTTATTTGTGTATTTTTGCCATGTCTTACCTGTTACCAACTCAAAATATGAAAAAGCATTAAGTTTAGTGCTATCTTTTTCCAGTTTATCTAGCGTCTTTTTTTCTTTTAAATATGCAAATCCATTAAAAATCTCTACTGCATTTGGTTCATTAATAATTACTACCGGTGATTCATTGAAGTTCCAAATAGCCTTAAATAGTTCTTCCTTATTTGGTGGAGAATCATAGAACAATACAATGGGCTTTTTATCAATACAGAAAAAAGCGGCAGGTTTTTTTAATTTTTCTTCAATCAGCCATTCCAGTCGCGAAGACAAAACTCCTTTCCATTTATCATTAGCAGTTATGTATAATCCATTATACGTACTCATGCCCAAATGCTTAAATATATCTTTTAATTTTTCACTCATATCGTTTTGAAATCTATTCCGGCGTCTTTCATTTGCAGGGCGGTGTTGGTTTTTAACTGGTCGTTGCCGGAAAATAGCGAATCAAGGCAGATAAACTTTTTTGGTTTCAGTTTTGTTATTTCCTTGAGCGCTTTTTCGCTTATTTTTGAGAGTGCCAGAAATATTTCACCGCCGGCGACGGAAAACACTTCTACACCGTTCAGTTTCTTTTCTTCTACTTTTGTGTTCAGGTCATAGCCGGATTTTAGAAGTATTTCCCAGAGCATATTGGTTATTTGTGATTCGGGCTTTATTGGTTTTTCAAAAGCGTCAAGTT
>PEVQ01000034.1:2845-4961 GCA_002780205.1 Elusimicrobia bacterium CG06_land_8_20_14_3_00_38_11 | reverse complement strand
TCTTTTATATCGCTTCGCCAAATTTTAAAGTTTGATGTCTGAAGTTTGAATACTTTGAAACCGAGGTCGAGACGAGACCCTTCACTGTGTTCAGGGTGACTGTCTAATTTAAGGCGAGATTGCTTCGTTTCACTCGCAATGACTTCTTTGACTTTTTTGATTACTCTGCGGATACGTTCTTTGCAGATTTCGGCAATTGTTTTATAACCGGCCTTAAATGCTTCGGAATCCTCGTCGCATTTTTCAGGCATTTGCACACAAATAAATTCACGGTTTCCACCATCTTCTTTGTTCAAATCTAAAACAGCATGAGCGGTAGTTCCGGAACCAGCGAAAAAATCTAAAATCAGACCATCGCTTATTGTGGTTCTAATCAAATATTTGATTATATCTACACTTTTAGGGTTATCAAAAACTTTTTGTCCAAAAAATTTTTCAAGATCTTGTGTAATTTTTTGACCATCATATAAACCAAGCGTTGAAACAATAGGAATATTTTCATTTTTAAACTCACTATAAAATTCCTTCATCCTTACTTGTCCATTAGAATTTTTCGGAAAAATCATTCTTTTTTCTTTAATTAGATTTTCCATTTCTGATTTACTAAAAGCCCAAGTATCGGTAAATTTATTGCCAGTATTTGGATCTGTGATTATAAAAGCCTGCGAAGGTGATTTTACGGTGCTTCTTAAATTTGTATTTCTCCATAAACCTCTTGGGTCATTATCTGGGTTAGAAAAACCTTCAATAGACCTTTTTTTTCCTATAAATGAAAATTTTTCTTGTTTAGAGTAGCAAATAATATATTCGTGGGTATTTACAACCATATTTAATGGCGGCACACCTTTGGGCGAACTTTTTCTCTGCCACACAAATTCTGCAACAAAATTCTCTTCGCCAAAGATTTCGTTCATCAGGAGCCGCAGGTTGTGGACTTCGTTGTCGTCTATGGACACAAATATCACTCCATCTTCACGCAATAAATTCCTTGCAAGAAACAGTCGCGGGTACATCATTGAAAGCCAGTTGCTGTGGAAATGTCCGCTTTCTTTGTTGTTTTTTCTGAACAGTCCTTCTTTTGTAAGTAGTCCTTCTTCGTCTTTGTCACCAATCCGTTTTAGGTATTCATTCTTGCTCTCTTGAAATCTGTCGGGATAGATAAAACTGTCGTTGCCGGTGTTGTAAGGCGGGTCAATGTAAATCATTTTTATTTTGCCGTAATACGCTTTTTGCAGAACCTTTAAAACTTCAAGATTTTCGCCTTCTATGAAAATGTTTCCGGTCTTGTCAAACTCAACCGATTCTTTTTCCGCAGGAACAAGTGTTGCCGTTGTCGTTTCCTGCAATACCTTAAAGGCATCCGTCTTGCCCGCCCAATTCAGCACATATCTTTCGCCTTCGGTTACAACCACTTCGCCAAGTGTAAGATTCAGTTGATGCTGGTCAATTTTGCCCTCGGTAAATATTTCGGGCACGAGCTCTTTCAGTTTCTCAATCTTTTCCTGCTTCACATCTTTTGATTTTCCGTCCATTTTAACACCTTTTTTCTTTTCTATTCGGGATGCTGAAACCGTAGGTTCAGCATGACACTTCGTGTCAATTTTCCGCATCTTTTCTCTGCAGGAATTTTTTTATTAAGTAATTTTGCTCTTCAAGTTGCGACATTATAAAATCGCCGAGTTTCATCCTGTCAAGCATATTTATCTGGGTTAATTTCAGACCGTACCTATTATTTCCTATTTCACGGACTATCTGTCCGGAGAACCCGCATTTTAACCCGTTCGAAAGTGCGATGTCGAATTTCAGATTTTCTCCGAGATTAATTTCATTGCTGGTTTCCACGGCAAACCCGCCGACAGACAGGTTGACGATTTTCCCGTCGGCGTTATCCGTCGGACAATCAACCGAAGAAAATTTACACGGTATATCCAAAAGCACCCTTACATAATCCCTTTTTTCTTCACCTTTTGATTGCATAATTTTATTATACTCAAATTTTAGGATAAATCAATTGACTTTTTTATTTTTTTTTGTATAATTATTTACTAAGGGGAGCATAAAATACTTTACATGAAAAGGATGTCATTCTGAGCCGAAGGCGAAGAATCTCGATGTT
>PEVQ01000034.1:0-2775 GCA_002780205.1 Elusimicrobia bacterium CG06_land_8_20_14_3_00_38_11 | reverse complement strand
ACCAATGTAAAGTATATTCCGCTCTGAGTAGTAATATATGGCGAAAACAAGACAATCATGGGGCTCAAAGTTAGGAATCATTATGGCTGTTGCCGGGAGCGCCGTGGGCTTGGGAAATTTTTTGAGGTTTCCTGTTCAGGCGGCGCAGAACGGCGGCGGAGCGTTTATGATTCCTTATTTCGTTTCATTCCTCCTACTCGGTATTCCTTTAATGTGGATTGAATGGACTCTTGGAAGGTTCGGCGGCGGATTTGAACACGGAACGGGGCCCGGAATTTTTCAGTCAATGTGGAAAAAAAATCGTTTCATAAAATATTTCGGCGTTATAGGAATTTTCGGACCGATTGTTATTTTTATCTACTACACATATATTGAGTCATGGCTATTGGGCTACACTTTTTTTTCACTGACGGGCAAATACTCATCGGCGACAACTCCCGAGGCGATGAAATCGTTTTTAACCGGCTATCAAGGACTTGCCAAAAATGAGTATTTCGGCGGGTTGGGGAACGCTTACACATTTTTTTTGCTCACTTTCATACTGAACATTATCGTCGTATATTACGGAATAAAAGGCGGGATTGAAAAACTTTCTAAAATTGCAATGCCGGTTTTACTTTTCTTCGGAATTTTACTTGCAATACGGGTGCTTACTCTCGGAACGCCGGACATTACAAAGCCCGATTGGAATCTTAAAAACGGCTTGGGCTTTTTATGGAATCCTGATTTTTCTAAATTGTTGTGCGGGAAAGTCTGGATGGCGGCGGCCGGACAGATTTTTTTCACGCTTTCCGTCGGAATCGGCGTAATTCTTACTTACGCTTCATATCTTAAAAAACAGGACGATGTGGTGCTGTCGGGACTTACCGCCGCAACAACTAACGGGTTCGCGGAGGTAATTCTCGGCGGCTCTATTGTAATTCCGGCTGCTTTTATTTTTTTCGGCCCGGAAAATATAATTCCGATTGCACAGAGCGGTTCTTTCAATCTCGGTTTCGTGACAATGCCTTTGATTTTTGGAAAAATCCCGTTCGGAATAATTTTTGCGACATTGTGGTTTCTGCTTTTATTTCTCGCAGGTATTACATCTTCCGTCTCACTGGCGCAGCCGGCTGTTGCATTTCTTGAAGACGAGTTCAATCTTTCACGCAAAGAATCGGTAGGCATTTTTTCAGTGGTGTGTTTTGTCTTATGCCAGCCGGCGATATTTTTTTTAGGCAACGGGGTCGTTGACGAGTTGGATTTCTGGGGCGGGACATTTTCTCTTGTTCTTTTCGGCACTATTGAGGCGATTTTATTTTCTTGGGTTTTCGGGATTGACAGGGCATGGGACGAAATGCACATCGGTGCGGATATGAAAATTCCGAAATTTTATAAATTCATAATAAAATATATCACACCGTTATTTTTGATTTTAATTCTTGTTTTTTGGTTTGTGCAGGAAGGCATTCCCGTAATTTTAATGAAAAATATCTCGGCGGAAAATTTAAATTTTGTGATTTTGACGAGGATAATGCTGCTCGGACTTTTTCTTTTTGTTGCGTTTCTTGTTAAAATCGCATGGAATAAATCACGAATAGAGTCGCCCGAATAATGGCACACATCACGAATAAGACACGAATAACGGTAAAGACGGGATGCTTCGTTTCACTCAGCATGACATCACAGTAGAAGCAGTCATTTTGAGCCGAAGGCGAAGAACCTCATTCGTGAAAATTCGTGATGGCATTCGGGATGTGTTATTCGTGATTTCGCGAAGCGAAATAAATATGACATTTTCAGGTTGGATATTTTTATCTTTATCATGGCTTTTCATAATAATACTCATCGTTTTTTGTGCGACAAAAATTTTTAAAGGAGGAAAAAATGATTAAAGAAATCAGACGGGGTTTTCTATTAACGCTGCACGCTTTACTGTTAACCGTTTTTATCGGTTGTTCAACGGCTCGGAAATCGGTTGCACCTTCAAGTTCTGCAGCAACTTTACAAAGCGGAATAAATGTCGGTTTTGATGTGGATGATACGCTTTTATTTTCTACACCCGCATTTGAAAAAGCAAACAAAAGTAATTATTCTGAATATTCGGATGAGTGGTGGGCTATCGTCAATAAAAGTGATGAAGGAAACAGCATCGTCAAAAAAGTTACCAAAAAAATTCTTAACGAACACAAACAAAAAGGCGACCAAATTTTTACAATTAGTGCGAGAGATAAAATAGGCGAGGAAGCAGTGAAGGATTTTTTGAATAAAACTTTTGGGATAAAAAAAGAAAATATCTATTTTTCGCATGAAAAAGCGGAACTGATAAAAAAATTAAACATCTCTATCTTTTACGGCGATTCTGACTCGGATATCACGGCAGCACAGGAAGCGGGCGCAAAAGGAATCCGGATTCTACGCTCTCCAAAATCATCTTATAAAGGCAAGTATCATCCCGGCGAATTCGGCGAAGAAATAATTCCCAACTCGGAAGAGTAAAAGAGTTTTTTGTTATTGCATGAATGGGGAACCCTCGCTGTCATTGCGAGTCGTTTTGACGATGAAGCAATCTGACACGCAGTGTCATGCTGAACTCGTTTCAGCATCTCTTAAAATATTGGACCTGTCCCCTTTTTTTTTAACACCTTTCGAAATATTTACCTATTTCACTTTTATTGATTGCATCATAAAAATTATCGTTGAAGGTTTATCCAATTTTATTTCTGCATCTTTTTCTTCTCCGATATAACCTTTTTTCCAAATATTTATTTGATAGATACCTAATGGCAAGTTATT
>PEVQ01000135.1 GCA_002780205.1 Elusimicrobia bacterium CG06_land_8_20_14_3_00_38_11 | reverse complement strand
TGGCTTAACGCTCGGCTCAGCAATCAAAAATATTGGGAACAATCCTATTCGTGTAGCAATTGGTTGTGGATATAAACATAGAACTGATTTCACAATTGTTTCCGATATTGTTTATGAAGATAAAGATTTTTCATTAAATTTTGGGATAGAATATTGGATAAGGTTTTTAGCGATTCGTTCCGGATACACAACAAAAGGAAAGGCAAGTTATGGTTTGGGCGTAGGTAGGAAATCTGATTTCAGATTTGATTATAGTTATACCAGTGAAAGGTTGCATAATCTTGCAATTGTATATTCTTTTGGCAGGTTTGAGCCCAAAAGAACGATTTCTGAAATAGAAGAGAAACTGTATTACGCAAAAAAAGAGTATTACAGGGGAAATATTATTGAAGCAGCAAAAATATTTAAGGATGTATTGTGGTTTGATAATGATAACAAGGAAGCAAAAGAATATCTTGCTAAAATTGAAACAAAAAAGAATCAATTTTTGATTGAAAAACAAATATCTTTCGGGAAAACATTTTTTAATCAGAAAGATTGGTTCAATTCAAAAGAAAAATTTGAGATTGTTTTGTTATTAGATAGTAATAATGAAACAGCAAAAAGATATCTTGAGATGGTTGATTTAAAATTTAGTCAGATGAAAGAAGCAGAAAGATTTTTTGCTGAAGGCAAATTTTTTTATGAAAGAAATGATTATGAAAAAGCATTTGCCTTGTTTGAAAAGGTTCTGGAATTAAACCCGGAAAACACTGAAGCAGATAGATATTTGCGGCTTACAACAAAACAGATAGAGTTAAAAAAACAAAAAGAAGAAAAAGATAAAGCAAAACAGGTTTTTGAAGAAGCGGTTTTATTATTCAATACAGGTCAGATTAATGAGGCATACAAAAAATTCAAAGAAATCAAGCAGACAGACCTGTATAATGATGAGGTCAATATTTACATATCCCGTTGTGAAAAAAATATTTCTGATGAATATTGCCGCTCCGGGATAAAAAAGTATGATGATAAAAAATACCTTGAAGCAATTGAAGATTTCAAAAAGGCGAACTCCTTAAATCAGGACGGTACAGTTACAAAAGAATATCTTAAGAAATTAAAAAATAAAGCAGATGAATTCTACATACTCGGGAAAAAAGAGTACTCCAAAAAGAATGTAAAGGCGGCTATTAAAAACTGGGAGATAGCAATTAAATTAAATCCTGAACATAAAGAAGCAAAGTCCGCACTTGAACGAGTCAGAAACAATAAAAGATAACATCTGTAGCGTCCATCTTTAGATGGACGATAATTTTGACGATATTTTCGTTGGGTTAAAACCCAACGCTACTTTCTGATAATTTGAAATGAAACTTAAAACAAAACTTATTTCTCTGGTGATGATTCCAATAATATTGATACTTTTTGGTGTGGGGTATGTGCTTTTCTTATTTGAAAGAAAAGATTTAATTTATGAATTAGAACAGCGACACATGAGAATTCTTTCTGCTTTTGGTAATGTTTGCCAAAATGCTATTTCAGTAAAAGATGAATTACCAATCCTGAATTATCTTAATGTGTTAAAGAATGAAAACGGGTTTGTTTCTGCTGTTTTTGCAGATAAAAATCAAAATGTTGTAGCACATACAAATCCGTTACTAATAGGCACTAAATTTCAGCATAATAACTTAAAAGAAATAATTTTTTATGAACATTCAATAACTGATGGAAAAGTTGGACTTGGTTTTTCAAAAAAGGTTATAGGCGAAGATATAAATTCCCGGCTGATAACAGTTGGTAAAAGAATAATTGTTATTATAGGAATTGCTGTTTTTGTTGGAATAATTATAGCAGTTTTTCTTTCAGGGCTTATTGTCAAGCCGGTAAAAATTCTTGCAAACGCAACGGAAAAAATATCTCGCGGCGATTTTGGACAAAAGATAAAGGTAAAAACAAAAGATGAAATAAAAGAACTCGCAGATGCATTTAATGTAATGTCGCAAAAACTGAAAGAACTTGACAGGATGAAATCCGATTTTGTCTCGTCAGTCACTCATGAATTGAGGTCGCCGCTTGCTGCTATTGAGAGTTATGTGAATTTATTTATTGAAGGAATTGATAAAAGTAAGCAGTTGGAGTATCTTACAATTATGAAAAATAATATTCAACGGCTTTCGCATTTCATAGATAACTTGCTTGATATCTCAAAAATAGAACGAAAAAAAGTTGTATTAAGAAAGGAACGAACAAGAATTATAGATTTAATAAAAGAAGTCGCAGATTTTTTTAGCCCACTGGTTCAGGAAAAAAATA
>PEVQ01000112.1 GCA_002780205.1 Elusimicrobia bacterium CG06_land_8_20_14_3_00_38_11 | reverse complement strand
GACGAAGTACTTTACGGATGTAAAGTATTTTATGCTCCCCTTAGTAATCATGTCAAAAAAGGTTCTGACAGGATTTACAAGATAAAAATCTGATGTTAAAATCCAGTTAATCCTGTCAAAAAAATTAAAGATTAAGTGTTAAAAGTTTTAAGAAATTTTTAACTGATTTTTTTTGTCGAATTAGTTCAATTACAGCGCTTCCGACGATAAAACCATCGCAGTAATTTTTTAATTTCTTTATATGTTCCGGTTTAGATATTCCAAAACCGACCAATAACGGCTTTTTTGTTTTTGAACGCAACATCGCCAAATACGGGATTAAATCATTAGATACATCTTTTCTTGCACCGGTTATGCCCGTAACCGCCGTTACATACACAAATCCTGTTGATGATTCAGCGATTTTTTTCGCTCTGTTTTCAGGCGTCGTAAGGGAAATAAGCGGGATAAATGCAATGTTGTATTTTTTTGCGAGTTTTGTTATTTCCGTACTTTCTTCATAAGTCAAATCCGGAATTATTAAACCGTCAACGCCGACTTTTTTTGCTTTCTCCAAAAATTTTTTTATTCCAAATCTATAAATCGGATTTAAATAACCCATCAAAATAATCGGAATGTTCGTTCGGATTTTGACATTTTTCACGATTGGAAATATTTTTTTGAGATTTGTTTTTTTCTCAAGTGATTTTTGCGAAGATTCCTGAATCGTCGGGCCATCGGCAATCGGATCTGAAAACGGAACCCCAAGTTCTATCAAATCAACATACTTATCAATCTCAATTATCAATCTTTCTGTTGTCTCTACATCCGGATAACCCGCTGTCAAAAAAATTGACAGTGCTTTTCTCTTTTGCTTCTTTAGTTTTTTTAGCAGTTTTTCAATTTTTGTCATATTGCTCGTCGGTAATTATAGAACAAATGTTCTATAACTTGTTTTCACATTTTATTTTTCACTATCTCTATATCTTTATCGCCACGACCTGATAAACACACAACAACAATTTTATTTTTTGCTTTTAGTTTTGAAAGATAAGCGATTGCATGCGCCGATTCCAATGCGGGAATAATTCCTTCACTCTCAGAAAGCAACTTAAAACCATTTAACGCTTCCGCATCGGTAACCGAAACATAACTTGCCCTTTTTGTTTGTTTGTAAAACGAGTGCTCCGGCCCGACGCCTGGATAATCAAGTCCTGCTGAAATGGAATGGGTCGGCAAAATCTGCCCGTTCTTATCCTGCAAAATAAAAGTTTTTGTCCCGTGGAGAACCCCGATTTTTCCGCATTCAAGCGATGCCGAATGTTTTCCCGACGATAACCCCAACCCTCCCGCCTCAACTCCTATAAACTTTACATTTTTATCGTCATAAAACGGATGGAAGAGCCCGATTGAATTAGAGCCACCGCCAACACACGCAAGTAAATAATCAGGAAGTTGTTTTTCGATTTTTAGAATTTGTCTTTTTGCTTCTTTACCGATGACCGACTGAAAATCACGGACAATGAGCGGATATGGATGGGGTCCCACACACGAGCCGAGAAGATAATATGTCGTTCGGACATTTGTTACCCAATCACGCATTGCTTCGTTTATGGCATCCTTAAGGGTGCGGCTGCCCGAGTGAACAGGGACAACATTTGCACCCAAAAGTTTCATTCTGAAAACATTTAACGCCTGCCTTTTTATATCCTCATCGCCCATATAAACATCGCATTTGAGCCCAAAAAGTGCGCAGACGGTTGCAACTGCCACGCCATGCTGACCCGCACCGGTCTCGGCGATAATCCGTGTTTTACCCATTTTTTTGGCAAGAAGAACCTGACCGAGTGCGTTGTTAATTTTATGAGCGCCTGTATGACATAAATCCTCTCTTTTGAGATAGATTTTTTCGCCGAATTTCCGGGAAAGATTTTTTGCGAAGTAAAGCGGCGTGGGTCTGCCTGCGTAATTTTTGAGATAAAAAGAAAGTTCCCGCTTGAAATTTTTATCCGCTCTCAACTTTTTGTAAAAATTTTCCAATTCAAAAATTGCCGACATCAATGTTTCGGGAACGAACCTTCCGCCGAACTGCCCGTAATATCCCTGCCTGTCCGGCAGACAGGCGTTTTTATCTGATAACATAGTGTTTATATTTTACTAAAAAATTAGAAAATAGCAAACAAAAAAGC
>PEVQ01000090.1 GCA_002780205.1 Elusimicrobia bacterium CG06_land_8_20_14_3_00_38_11 | reverse complement strand
AGGAGTACACAGAAATAACACAGAAAAAACTTCTGTGAAGTTCTGTGAAATTCTGTGGCTGAATTACAGAACCTCCTTGTTAAATAAATGCTGATAAAAAAGATTGGTGAAGTTCCTGTAAGATATCTGATTGATAAAACCTACCGGATAACCGTTTATTCTACCTCGCTTGTTCGGATTGAATATTCAAAAAAAGGGGTTTTTGACGACGAAGAACCCCTTATATTAGAGCCCGCCCTCGCTATGAAAGAAAAAAATCTCTCCTGTGAAATCAAAACCGTCAAGGATTTTTTTATTCTATCAACAGATTATTTTGAACTGAAATTAAAAGCCGACGGCAATCGCTTTGATATCGGAAGTTTGTATTTTACAATTAAGGAAAAGAAATATACATGGCAGCCAGGAATTATTGATGAACAAAATCTCGGCGGAGCGATGCTGGATTTGTACAAATTCCCGGAGGGTAAATCAAACGAAAAATTCACAGAAGGGCTTATCTCTAAAAACGGTTATTTTGTGTTCAGAAATCATTGCGAGTTTTTGTGGGATAATAAAAAAAATTGGTTCAAACGAAAACGGGATTGGGACTCTCAGGACTGGTATCTTTTCGGATACGGAAGCGATTACAAAAAAGCGTTTTCAGATTTTGTAAGTGTTTTCGGGAAAATTCCGCTTCCGCCGAAATGGGCTTTTGGATACTGGTATTCAAAGTGGTATAAGTTTAAGGATGTGGAAATTCTTGATGTAGTAAAAAAATTAAAAGAGAAAAAAATTCCATTGGATGTTTTTGTGATTGATACCGACTGGCGGAAAAATGTTTGGAACGGTTACGAGTGGAACAAAGAACTTTTCCCGAATCCAAAAGCATTATTGGATGAACTGAAAAGGCAGAATATCCATACCTGCCTTAACGATCATCCCGGTTACGGTCAATCCGATGAATTGCCGCAGGATGACCCTTACAGAGAAAAAATAAAAGTAAAAATTCCGGATATAACAGATTATCGTATCCAATGGTCTGATGAAAGATATGTTTCTGCGTGGCTTGACGAAATTTTTGTCCAATTCTTAAAAGAAGGAATTGATTTCTGGTGGGTTGACGGCTGGGGTGCAACCGGCGGGATAATGGATTTCTCGTCTCAATTATGGCTTAACAAATGGTATTTTGAAGCGGCAAAAATGGCCGGCGACAATAGACGTCCGATGCTCCTTTCCCGTTGGGGCGGAATCGGCTCTCACAAATATCCGGTTCAATTTTCGGGAGACACTCACTCATCGTTTGAAACGCTCAAATATGAAATTTCCTTCACTCACAAAGGCGGGAACATCGGCGCTTCATACTGGTCGCATGACATCGGCGGATTTTTAGGAGAAAAACTGCCGGAAGAACTCTATATCAGATGGATACAATTCGGATGTTTCTCGCCCGTTTTCAGAACCCATTCATCAAAAGAAACCAGGAACCCGTTGGATTATTCCGAGCGGGCGCTGGAAATTTTCACAAAATACTTAAAGGTGAGATATTCGCTGTTCCCGTATTTTTACAAACTGGCGCGGGAATGTTTTGATACAGGGCTTCCTTTAATTCGCGGATTGTATTTAGAAGAGCCCGGCGATAAAAATGCCTGTATTTACGATGAAGAATATCTTATAGGGAAATCATTACTGGTCGCACCAGCATATGGACCCGGAAAAGTTTTCCAACGGGATGTCTATTTTCCGAAAGGTGTCTGGATTTCACTTGAGGGCAAAGAAGTTGTTAAAGGACCCTGTAAGAAAAAAATCAAAATCCCGCTTGATAAAATTCCTGTTTATGTAAAATCGGGCTCAATTATTCCGACCATACCTGTAAAACAAAATCTATCTGAAAAAATAACTGAACTTGAACTATCCGTGTATGCGGATACACGGAATGAGTTTTTATATTATGAAGATGACGGTTTAACGGAAGATTATCGCAATGGCGGATTTATCACCCAAAAGGTAGAAGTTAGCAAAATTAAAAATAAAATTATTCTTGACCTTTTTCCCGTTTCCGGCGATTACCGTGGATTTAAGTCAGAAATACAACTCAACTTGAATGTTTTTATCGGCGATGCGGCGGTGACCTCAATTTTCATTGACGACGCTCAAAAAATACCTTCATATACAAAGCGGCTCTTTTCAGAAACA
>PEVQ01000038.1 GCA_002780205.1 Elusimicrobia bacterium CG06_land_8_20_14_3_00_38_11 | reverse complement strand
GTACCTCCAATGAATTTTAGTATATACAAAATATATACCAAAATTTTACTTTTGTCAAGGTTTTTTAAACCCATTTCTGAAGTTTTGCCATAAGGATTTTTGAAAAAAATTTTGCATTTTTTGTTT
Source organism: Elusimicrobia bacterium CG06_land_8_20_14_3_00_38_11 (assembly GCA_002780205.1). Classification (GTDB taxonomy): domain Bacteria; phylum Elusimicrobiota; class UBA8919; order UBA8919; family UBA8919; genus UBA8919. The sequence continues at coordinate 2,287 of PEVQ01000038.1, read as the reverse complement.
TTCATTTTAAGTCATAATCCTTCTTGAATTTTTCGGGGTCAATGCTCCAAAATTCATCGGGAGGTTTACCAATAAGAATGGCAAATTCCTCTATATCAAAAACCCCGTAATAATCTCCTGAGGCAATCACAATTTTATTCCTCGTCTCCGAATAGGTTTGCAGACGGAACCTGCGAATGCCTTTTTCGGTTAATTTCTCGCCCATCTCGGTTCTATGCGCGTTGGTCATGTTGTACATACACAGGGTCAGTATAGCATGGCTGGTTACTCCATTCCTTGTCTTCTTCTGAACTTTATTGATTAGCCATCCTTGTTTAAGTTCTCTGAAAGTCGTGTTTTCAATCAAACTTCTCAGGTCGTATTTGTCAATAATCTGCAAGGGTCTATTAATTTGAAGAGTCGTCAAAAATACTTTTTCTTTCCCCGCGGGATAAACCTTGCCGCCCCATTCGGTAACCATCACGGCATTTATCTTGTTGCCTGTAAAATCTTTGCTGAATTTATTTTCCTGATTGTGTTCCTCGTCGCCGTATTGATCATACGAAGTTAAATCGTTAATCCCGATTACGCTTATATTTTTCCCGCTTGCCCTGTAAATCTTCCCCTTTATTTCTGTATTTCTAAGACCTCTGGCGTTAGCCGTTATCCTCATATCTTTTTTTAACGGAACGATAAAATCAATCCCGAGATTATGTTTTATCTTCCACAAGATTATTCCGTCGATAAAACCTCTGTCTATCAAGAGCAGTTTTATTTTATCTTCTCCGATGTTTTTTATCGCCTGCTGCAACAGCGGTAACGCGTATTCTCTCGCGTCCTCGTCAATCTTTATCACTTTTGCCGCCACCACCTGCCTGCTTTTAACTCCTCTTATTATCAGCAGCTTAAATCCGTATGTCGTGACGGGAATCTCGACTATTCCATTTTCCTTTGTTGTTTTCTTTTCCAGAACTGTCTTCCTGCCGCACCCTTCACACTTCTCCGTCGTCTCTAATGAAGTATCGTCCATAATGTAATCCCTGTCTTTGATAAATCCTTTCTCCGCTAATATTTTTACTCCCGCATTCAGTATTCTTTCCATCTCCTGCGGTGTGAATCTGTCAAGAGCATCTGCCAGCGTATCTTTATGCATCGGCTTGTTTGCCTTGCCTTTTCCCCTCTTACAATGACCTTTCTTCATTTGTTCTGCCGTAAAACCTATCAACGTCATTAAGCCGATATCCCCGAACAAAAGTTGCGGCACCTGATTCATGCTCCCTATCCCCCTAAGAATCTTTACCTCGTATGTAAGAAGCAGTTTTGCTATCGTTATTAACTTCCGTTCATAACCTTCCCCATCAACATCCAGCACCATTAAATATCCTATCTCTTTCAGAAAAATTATAAACTTATCCAAAAATCCCCACCCCGCCACCTTTAAAAATCTATAATCCCCGCCTATTACTTTTTTGGCTACCTCCTTCTGATTCCTCGTCAGCCAATGCCATCTTATCCGGCTGAGATTGTCTTCCTTCGCCGCCTCACTTTGTTCTCTTCTTCTTGCCATTTCTTCTAACTCTTTTTTTGACATACTTTTTTACCTCCTCTTTCTGTATTCCCCCAATCTCTTCCAGAACCCTCACCACTTCTCTGTTTAGCCCCCGCACTTGCGCCATCATCTTGCAGAACTTACGGTAATTCTCCGTCAGTGTCATTGCCTCTTTTAAATTATCCTTTCTCACATACTTATGTCTCGTCACTCCGTCCGCAAGATACGTCAAATACGCGCAGACCCCTTTCCCCGGATATTCAACCTTTTCAAAACCTCCTTCTTTTGTCCGTTTGCGCAGTATCATACTCGCAGGCAGCATCTCTCCGATTCGCTCGCATCTCTTCTCCAGAAAATATCTCTTCTGCCTCAACCTCGATAAAATCTCTTCCTTTTGTTTTATATTCTGCATCGCTTTCCTCCCCGCTTGGTCGTATTGCCCGCACGGTTTCCCTGACCGGCTCCGCGCTTGACGACACTCTGCTAATAATATCTTTCTTCTAACCACCAGTATATATATATTGGTGTTAATATATTAACAAAAAAATAATAGAGCCGTCAACACCCTCACGGCTCTTTCATAAATCTCTCCGTTTTATCGTCTATCTTTGCACGCCCTTTTTCCTTATAGCAAAACTTCAGCAATGGGTTCATTCGCCGATAATCTTTATGAGAACCCGCTTGCGGCGGCGGCCGTCGAATTCTCCGTAGAATATTCTCTCCCACGGCCCGAAATCAAGACGACCTTCCGTAATCGCT
>PEVQ01000087.1:9607-10881 GCA_002780205.1 Elusimicrobia bacterium CG06_land_8_20_14_3_00_38_11 | reverse complement strand
GAAAGGACATATAAGGGCTGGAAAAGTTGGTATCTCAAAAAATATCCTAATGCGATTAACAATGCTGTAGAAAAAATAAAAGAAATGATATTAAACTTACAGGAAGCAGTCAAATTGATTGACGAATCAATGATAAAAAAATGGACTGATGACTTGGTGCTTGAAAAAACTTTTATTGGGTTAAGATTTCAAGAAGCAGTTTTGAAGAAGATTGCAAAAATAAAAAACGCAAAATATAGATTAGCAGAACCAAAAGAGGAATCACAAGGAATAGATGGTTTTGTTGGCAATATTCCCGTGTCGATAAAACCGATAACTTACAAAACCAAAAATGCTTTAAGGGAAGAAATCAAAGCAAAAATAATTTATTATAATAAAACAAAGTCAGGTTTAGAAATAGACGCAAGTGAAGTTCTGTAATTATTATGAAAACCAGTCACAAAATTATTATCGGCGATTCAAGGAATATGGCGGAACTGAAAAATGGTTCGGTTCATCTTGTGGTTACATCTCCACCTTATTGGCAGTTGAAGGACTATGGCTGTCCAAATCAGATTGGCTTTCATCAGAATTATGAGGAATATGTTGATTCACTTAATAAGGTCTGGTCGGAATGTTATCGTGTTTTGCATCCGGGTTGCCGGTTATGTGTTAACATCGGCGACCAGTTTGCCCGTTCGGTGATTTACGGCAGATATAAAATTATTCCAATTCGGGAAACGGTTGTAAATTTTTGTGAAAAAATCGGTTTTGATTATATGGGAGCAGTTATCTGGCAGAAAGTTACAACCTGCAAAACAACCGGCGGTGCGACGGTAATGGGTTCTTATCCGTATCCGCGTAACGGAATGATTTCTATTGATTATGAATTCATTTTATTATTCAAAAAATTAGGAGAAGCGATCAAACCTACAAAAGAACAAAAAGAAAAATCAAAAATGACACACGAAGAATGGGTAAAATATTTTTACGGGCATTGGAATTTCGCCGGTGAAAAACAAAACGGGCATTTAGCGATGTTCCCCGAAGAACTTCCGCGTCGTTTAATAAAAATGTATAGTTTTGTCGGAGATAGTGTCCTTGACCCATTTTTAGGCAGTGGAACAACGACAAAAGTTGCCGCTTCTCTTGATAGAAATTCCGTCGGATATGAAATAAATCCGGAATTTTTAGAAGTTATTAAACAAAAATTAGGAATAAATCAACAAGAATTATTCAGTAAAAATCAACATTATGAAATAATTTCCCAAAACGGAAAATCAAAATTTGAAAGA
>PEVQ01000087.1:0-9595 GCA_002780205.1 Elusimicrobia bacterium CG06_land_8_20_14_3_00_38_11 | reverse complement strand
CGGAAAATCAAAATTTGAAAGAAGGATAAAGAATCGCAAACAATATCGTATAAACGATAAATTACTTGACCCGAGAAAATTCAATTTTGGCACAAAAATATCAGCGACAATATAGGCGATAATAATGCAAGAAAATTTTATTACAACAATTCAATATAATTTTCCCTTTAAACAGCCAGAAATTATAAAACACCAAAACAGAAAAAAACATAATCAATATTTTACGCCGGAATTTGCAGTAGAAAAAGCATTATCTCTTATTTCTGAAACAAACATTAAAAATATAATTGATCCTGCCGTAGGCAACGGGATTTTTTTAAAAATTTCATCTGAAAAATGGCAAAGTGCAAAATTATTTGGAATAGATATAGACGATAAAATGATTGTAAATTTACAAAAAGAATTACATAGCAATAATACATTTTTCATGAATGCCGATGGACTAAAAATAGAAGCCTATCAAAAAAATCCTGAAATGGAAAAAATACTTTCAAATAGTAGGTTTGACCTTGTGGTTGGCAATCCACCTTTTAGTAGTTGGTTTAGTAGAATAAATGACATAACGATACTATCACAATATGAACTTGCTGGAAAAAATGGCAGTATCCAAAGAAGTCAGGCAATTGAAGTTCTTTTCTTGGAGAAGTTTATCCAACTTGCTAAAAAAGATGGTTATGTGGTTATTGTATTGCCCGACGGTATTCTTTCAAATCCGAAAGACCAACACATAAGAGAATTCATTTTAAGAGAAACAGTTGTTAAAAATATAATTAGTTTGCCAAGGAATGTTTTTGAAGATACATCTGCAAAAACAAGTATTTTGATTTTACAAAAAAAGTGGCAAGATAACTTAAACTATATTACTAAAATTAGCGACTTGGGAAAAACAGGAATTGTTAATAATACAGTCAAAGTTTCAGGAAAAGACTTGTTAAAGCGGATGGATTATTGGTATTATTATAATTTAAGAAAAAGCAGTATGAATAGTTTAAAAAATAATGGTATCCAATTCAGGCCGCTAAAAGATTTCGTTATTTATTGCAAAACAGGTAAAACACTTTATGGCAAAGAAAGAAAATTTTCAAAAAAAGGTTTGAGATTTCTTCACGCCACAAATATCACAGATATTGGAATAGATTACGAAAAAAATGAAAAATTTATTGACCCTTTAAGCAAAATGAATTTTCCTGATGCCTATACAAAGGTTAGTGATATTATTTTTGTCAGAGTTGGCGTTGGATGTGCAGGCAGGGTGGCTATTGTTGATAGTAAAAATGATGAAGGTGTAGCATCTGACTATCTTCATATTTTGAGAGTAAAAAAAATTAATCCATATTATCTTGTTGTATATTTAAAAACAAAATATGGCAGAGATGCGATACAACTTTTAAAGCATGGTGTTGGAACCGTAAGTATAAATAAAACCGACGTTTTGTCTATACCTATTCCCTTTATGCCTGATGAATTTCAAGAAAAAGTTGAAAAATGCTATAAGAAAGTTATCAGTCAATTTCAAAAGGGTAATATTGATGAAACCACGAAAAAATTAAATGCTCTAATACAAGATGTTGAATCAGAATTGCAAAATGGAGAAAGTTATGGGACAGAGAAAAAGAAGATTGATAGTCCGTGTGCGTTTGTATCCGCGTGAAGGTGATTGGGAGAAAAATGAGTTTCATGTCTATATGTATTTTAGTTTAAATTCTCCACGAAGTAGATGTCAATTAAAAAAAGGTAAATCTATTAATGAACTTGAGCATATTGCAAAAATTAAAGGTTATGAAATGGATGCTTCCGAAGTTATGGAGTATATGCCAAGTAATAATGATTTATTTCTTGTTCTAAAGGCATTAAAGAAAGCCGATGAATTGCGAGATTTAAGAAGGAAATGTAAAGAAGAAGGGATTGAATACAAAGAAATATCTAAAAAACTTAAGAAAGAAGTAAAACATTTTCAAGACGAAATAGATGAAATTGAAGAAAAAGCAGAAAGAGAAAGACCACAGGGAATTAGTCTCTGTGAATTAATGAATGAAATTGGATATATCAAAAAAAATTAATTAAAAATTGTGCATATGACTAATTCAAAATTTATTTTGAAAATATTTTGTTCTAAATGTATGGAGCATCTAAATTCATTACAGATCCCTGCAAAAGTTGGAAAACACAAAATTGGGTTATCTTCAAGGACTCTTTCGGATGTTATAGAAAAACATACAATTGGTTTTATGATTGATTATTTCGGTGAAGATAAAGTTAAGTTCAAAAACTGGCGAGGATATGATGTCATTATAATTACACTTGAAGAAACTTTATATGTAAATATTAAGACAAATGAACATAATAAAAAAATGGATGCTACTTGGCTTTTTAGTGCTTCTATTGTTAAAAAATTACAAAAACAAAAAATCCTTCAACATCTTTATTGTGTTAAATTTGAGTATATTAAAGAAAACCGAGATTATCTTGAATTTTTATCGGGAAAAGTAGCGGGTCCTTTATCAGAAGTAGATTTGATTTATTACACAAAAGGAGATAATCCTTCCTGTAAGTTGAGAACAGAATTTAATGGAACTCATTGCCATTTGTTGAATAAATTTTATGTTTGAGGAGTTTTGGCTATGTGGAAATGTGAAAAATGTGGAGAGAAATTTGATGATGAAACAATGGCTGTGGATGTAAGATTTGGTTATGTTGATGAAGATGAAGCGAAAAAAGAAGGCAATGACCAATACGATGCTTTTGAAACAGAAAACGCGTGGGCGCCGCTTTGTGATGATTGTGCGGTCAAATATATTAAAACGGGAGAGTAAAAATGAGAAAAGTTTTTATTCCTGCCCTGTTAGATAACTTTGTATCTAACAGGGTGAATGTAATCTGTGGGATTGCTTTGCTGATGCTCGCAATGACATTTGAGACAATTTCCTTTTCTCAGGAAATTGATTTGACCGTCTATAACCAGAATTTGGGGCTTGTGAAGGATAGGCGGGAGATAAAACTGGACAAGGGTGTGCAGAGGATTGAGTTCACCGATGTCGCGGCGCAGATTGACCCGACCAGCGTGCATTTCAAATCACTATCTTACCCGAACAAATGTTCGGTTTTGGAGCAGAATTTTGAGTATGATTTAATTTCGCGAGAGAAACTTCTTCAAAAATATATTGGAAAGGAGATTGAACTGGAAAGACGGTTTGGTAAAGACGGCGAGAAAAAGGAAATAATAAAAGGAGCGCTTTTATCAACTTCGGGCGGGCTTACGATAAAATCGGGAGATAAAATTTTGGTAAATCCGTCGGGCGAAATTTCCTTATCAAAACTTCCCGAAGGGCTTATACTTAAACCGACACTTTTATGGCTTCTGGAAAACGAAATTTCCGGCGAGCATAAAATAGAGGTGGATTATTTAACAAATGGTATAAACTGGAATGCGGATTATGTTATTGTTTCCGATAAAGATGATAAAAATCTGGATTTAACCGGTTGGGTTACTATTGATAACAAATCGGGAGCATCATATAAAGATGCAAAGTTGAAACTTATTGCCGGAGATATTCATCGTGCATCGCCGCCCGGTGTTATGAGAAATGGCATGATGTATGAAACAAAAGCGAAGCGTGCTCCTCAACCGCAATTTGAAGAAAAGGCATTTTTTGAATACCATCTTTACACATTACAGCGTCGAACAACTGTCCGGGATAACGAAACAAAACAGATTGAGTTTGTGTCTGCCTCGGCGGTGCCTGTTAAGAAACTTTATATTTATGACGGTGCTGCACAGAAATTTTACGGATATAATCAATGGTCGCGGGCGGACAGAAATTATGGAGTTCAATCAAATAAAAAGGTTTATGTAATGCTTGATTTCAAAAATTCAAAAGAAAACAATCTGGGCATTCCGCTCCCGAAAGGCAAAATGCGTGTTTATAAAGAGGACTCCGACAAGTCGTTAGAATTTATCGGCGAGGATTTTATTGAGCATACGCCTAAAGATGAAAATGTAAGAATTTATCTTGGCGATGCATTTGATATCGTCGGCGAAAGAGTTCAGACGGACTTCAAAAACGGTGACGATTTTGCCGATGAATCATTCAAAATTACAGTAAGAAATCATAAAGAAGAACCGATAGAGGTTCGTGTCGTTGAAAAACTTTACAGGTGGTCTAACTGGAAAATAACGCAGAAATCACAGGACTATGAGAAAAAAGATGCACGGACGATAGAATATAAATTGAAAGTTGCAAAAGATTCTGAAAGTGTTTTGACATACACAGTTCATTACTGGTGGGATTAAGTTGTTATATTTGGTTATAGTACATTTGTACTATAACTTCTGACGAGGAGAATGATAAAAATGGATAAAAACATGGTTGAAAAAATCACGAAAGAGGTTGTGGCGAGGTATTCTAAAAAATCGGATGCGCTCGCGGGCAAGCAAAAAATCCTGGCGATTTTTATGGGCGGCGACAGAAATTTAACCGATGTAATTTTTGCAACCAAAAAAATCTCAGAAAATTATGAGACGAAAATTCTTTTAACGAAGAGTGCGGAAAAAATTATCGGATTTGAAAAACTCTCAGGCATAAAAGCAGAAATAATCAGAGATGACGGCAATCAAAATCCGACGGAAATTTCTTCCTGGGCGGATATGCTGATTATTCCGGTTATGACACTTAACGGTCTTACAAAAATCGCCGGGCTTGTCCCAGATTCTCTTATCTCCAACATAATTATCGGCTGTCTTGAAAGAGGAATACCGATTGTCGCAGTGCGTGATTCAATCTGGTGTTCCTGTTATACACCGCCGCCGTCAAATAGTCCGCTTTACAAAAAAGTTGAGGAATATATCGGACAGATTAAAAATTACGGGATTAAAGTTATATCGGCGAATGAACTGGCAGGTGAAGTATCGGGTTCGCCGTCAACCGCTTTTTCATCTAATCGTGAAGTAAAAATTACAATGTCGTCTGCGGGAAAAGTATTTGATAGTAAATCCAAAATCGGCGGACCTTCGCTTGAAACAAGCAAGTCGTCATTTAAGTTCAAGACCATTGTCGGCGATGAATGCCCCGCGTTCACAAAACCAGAGATAGAGTGCGTTGAATGCGGAAAATGTGTAGAAAAAAAGTCGGGTTCCGTGCAGACAATCGTTGCCGCTGGTGCAGATAGAATTTCTGCGAGAGATACGAAAAACATAGGCGACCAGATTGCCCCGCTTATTGACCATACATTATTGAAAGCGAATGCCACGCAGGAAGAAATCGGAAAACTTTGCGAGGAAGCAAGAAAGTACAGTTTTGCATCAGTTTGCGTAAATCCGGGATATGTTTCGCTTTCCAGCAAACTTCTTGCCGGTTCACCGATAAAAGTTGCCGTCGTGATTGGATTTCCGCTTGGTGCTACAACCACTATGGCAAAAGTCATAGAGGCAAGAGATGCTATCGCAAATGGTGCCGATGAAATAGATATGGTTATAAATGTGGGCGCGTTAAAAAGCGGTAATTATCAACTTGTATTGGATGATATAAAAGCGATTCGTGAAGCAACCCGCGGGAAAATTTTAAAGGTAATTTTAGAAACGGCATATCTTACAAAAGATGAAAAAATAAAAGCATGCCAACTGTCAAAAGAAGCCGGTGCAGATTTTGTTAAGACATCAACCGGTTTCGGGCCTTCGGGTGCAACTGTTGAGGATATTCAACTTATGCGCGCTACGGTAGGACCGACAATGGGCATTAAGGCATCCGGCGGAATAAGGACTCAGGAGGATGCTATAAAAATGGTGGCGGCCGGCGCTACAAGAATAGGCGCATCAGCATCCGTTGCGATTGTTACAGGGAAAACCGAAAAAAAATAAGTATTAAAAATAGATAAAAATCCAATTAGTCCAATTGGTCTAATTGAGATTCAATTGTATCCCCCGAATTTATTCGGGAGTGAGCAAAGTGAATCAGGAGGGAATATGGCAGAAGTAAAAGATGCATTGGGGATGATTGAAACGCGGGGACTTATCGGTATGATTGAGGCATCGGATGCAATGGTTAAGGCGGCGAAGGTTCGTCTTGTCGGATTTGAAAAAATCGGCACGGGACTTGTTACAACTATGGTCAGAGGAGAAGTCGGAGCAGTCCGCGCCGCAGTTGAAGCCGGCGCTGCCGCTGCGCAGAAAGTCGGCGAACTTGTCGCGATTCATGTAATTCCTCGGCCCGACGAGCAGCTGGAAAAAGTTCTCAAAAAAATAGAATCTAACTTTTAAAGGCAATTAAAAGTTAAAAAACTTGTCCCGTTTTAACGGGATTTAAAATTAAAAATTGTAGTGATTTTATTTATCAAACATTTTTCATTTTTAATTGAGAATTTTTAATTGCAGTTTATATGGTTACCGAGAAAGAAATTATTGATGTGATAGCGGACGAAATGGCCGATAAAAGGTCAGGTGAAAATATTACATCATACAAAAGCGGTTTTTTCACAAAGGATAAGTGGATAAAATCGCGCTCAACACTTACGACAAAAAAAAATCTTATTACGGAGTTTGAAGTAAGAAAAATAATTGTAGCGGGATCGAAAACATTAAAAATTTCTAAGAATACTATTATAGGCCCGCTTGCTCTTGAAATTATTCAGGAAAAAGGAATTAAGATTTTAAGAGAATAATTTTTTGCAAACCTATTCAACTACTTTCGTAGTTGCGAAAGTATGAAAGTAGTTTATAAATTGTCGTCGGAAAAACAGTTTTTTATGTTTTAATTTTATCGCAATAAGGGGTTATTATGAATGTTCCTGAACTTTTGCAAACGATGCTGAAAAAAGGTATTTCGGACATACATTTTAAGGTCGGCAGTCCGCCTTCCATAAGAATTAACGGAAAACTTGTGTCCACCGGTTTTGAAAGTTTCACTTCCAAGCATATAGAAGAAATTGCCTACGGACTTTTAAGTAAAGAGCAGAAAGAGATATTTGATGCCGAGGACGAAATTGATATGTCCTACGGTCTGGAAGGGGTTTCAAGATTCAGGGTTAATATCTACCGTCAGCGAGGAACGGTTGCACTTACTTTAAGAGTTGTTCCATTAAAAGTAAAAACATTCGAAGAACTGAATCTTCCCGCTAACATATTAAAGAAACTCGCGGAAGAACCCAGAGGTCTTATTTTATTCGCGGGCATAACCGGTGCAGGAAAGACCACCACTATGAATGCGGTATTAGATTATATAAACGAAAGTTTTGCCTATAAAATTGTAACCATTGAAGACCCTATAGAATATTTTCACAAAGACAAAAAATCATTTATTTCTCAGCGGGAAGTTGGGGCAGATACGAAGTCATTCGGACGCGGATTGAAATATGTTTTAAGACAGGACCCGGATGTTGTTTGTATCGGTGAAATGCGGGATTTTGAGGCGATATCAGCGGGGCTAACCGCCGCCGAAACAGGACATCTTGTTTTATCAACGATTCATACTATGGATACCGTCCAGACGATGGACAGAATAGTTGACGCCTACCCGCCGCACCAGCAGCATCAGGTGCGTCTTGCTCTGTCAAATGTAGTAAAAGGCATCATCGCCCAGCGGCTTATCCCTACTATCAAGGGGGATATTCGTCTTCCTGCCACAGAAATTCTTATAGGAACTTCGCTTGTAAAAAAAAACATCTCCGAAGGTAAATCGGCTGAAATTTATAAGTTGATGGAACAGGGCGAGTATTACGGTATGAGGACATTTGACAATGATATAATTAAACTTTACAAGGATAAAAAAATTACGCTTGAAGATGCTCTTGAAAATGCAACCAATCCCGACGATTTAATGCTGAAGGTAAAAGGGATTGACAGGGAAGAAAAGTGAGACAGAGAATTAGATGTTGCCTTGACTAATTCTCTAATTTTCTAATCTCTAATCTCTGGTATTCAAATGGCTGATACTAATTGGACTATATTGCCGGAATTTGACGAAGGTCATCAGAACAGGTATATTGTAATGGTATCCGACCGGCCCGTTGCCGACGATGTCGCAAAAAAGTTTCCGAAAATTTGCTCCAAGCCGTTTGAATTGAAAAACGATAAATACTTGTGGGGACTTTATGTTGATAATTCTACCCGTGATGAAAGAAGAAACATTTACAAATTTTTTTTAGGTGAAACGGATAGCGTTCACGAACTGAAAAAAGAGGAAGAGATAAAAAGCGTCATTTCGGACCTCAACAATATTTTTTCCACTTTAACAAAATCCGAGCAGAGGCATATAGAAGAAGAAATACCGGGAAAAATAGAAAGTATAGAAGAAATTGCCGAAAAAAAATCGGAGGAAAAAAATGCAGCGGTTGCTCGAACGGATGTGCCAATTTTAGCGACTGAAACAAAGACAGAAATTTCACCGCTTTCCATATCAGTAGAAACAAAACAAGAACCACCGAAAGATTTGAAAATTGAGATTGAACGCTTCGGCGAATCTGCATCTTCATCAGTATCGCCTTATCCTGAAAAAGAAGCATCGGATGGAGTGTTGCCGGTTGGTAAAGAAACGACGGTTTCGTCTCAACCCGCGCCGTTAGTTCCGATTGCCGCTCCGGGACTTTCCCCGCAGGAACTTCCTGCTGCCGCTTCGCCCGGTGAGTCAATAAAGGTCGGCTATTTATATCCGTTGTCGTCTCCGGAGACGCTTGAAAAATTTATCAGCCAGTTGAGGACCATAACTGAAAAAACAATGAAAATTCCGATTTATCTTGAAAAAGTGTCAGAAACCGGATATAACACTACAGTGTCCAATGATTTTAATTCAATTATCTCCGCCGCAAAATTAAAAAAGGCGGATATTATTTTAGCCGTTATTCCCGACGGTATTGACGATATACGGCTTTTTATAGATACTGCCTGCAGAAGAAATGAAATTTTATATATGGTCGCCCAGCAAAGTCAACTTGATAAAAAATTTTTATTTGTGGACATGGCGATTGAATTGCTTCTTATAAAGAAAAAATTGAGGTAGGAACATGGAACAGTCACGGCAAGTTCCGCGTCAGTTCAGTGTTTAAGTTCTGTGTCAGTTCTGTGTATTCGCGAAGCGAATAATAATGATAACAAAATGGGAAATGATTCCTTATCCGTCGGAGAAATATCCGGAGCGATACAAAGTTAACATCCAGTGTGAGTATGCCGACTTAAAAAAAATCATGGATTTTTACGGGAAACGCTGCGGTTTGCCGTGGAAATCAAAGTCAGCAGAGTTCAGTTTTTCACTGTATATTTACAAGATGACTCCGGGAGGAGTTGAAGAGTTTGAAAATAAAATCAAGGATTTGCAGTCCGTGACGGTTTCGGTGCCTCCGCCGATAGCGGGCGAAGAAAAGGGATCGCCGGCAGAGGACCATGGCGGTTTAGGAAAATCTAAAACATTTCCTGTCCCTGAAAAACCGGACGGGTTTTTTTCGCAGGATCAATCTACTCGCTCTGAAACAAGGGCTTCCGTTTTTCCTCCGCGGTCTTCGAGAAAACAGGCAACTCCCGAGGAAATAAAAATAGCAAAAGAAATTTCTGCAATTATTGATTTTGATGTTTTTGAACCGGAAAAGTTAGATGGTCTAGAAATAAAAAAAG